>JBBUFT010000085.1:0-6350 GCA_038078035.1 Patescibacteria group bacterium | reverse complement strand
CCCCGAGTGCCACCGAAACATTTAGTGATTCTTTTTTGCCGTGCATTGGAATTTCGACAACTATGTCGCACTTTTTTAATATATTTTTTGGAATTCCTGTTACTTCTGCGCCGACGATGAAAGCATTCTTTATTTTTGTCCTAACTTTTTTATAATCAATAGAATTTTTGTCTTGTTCTATAGCTATGATAAAATATTTTTCCCGACTCAAGCTACGCATGAGAGCGGGCAAGCTTCTTTTTTGCTCCCAAGATACAAATTCCTCGGCGCCAAGAGCCGATTTAGCCAAATCTTTTCTTTTTCTGCCAAATCTATCAAGCGGCGCGGGGGTGTAGCCCGTCAAATAAATTTTATCTACCCCCGCCGCATCGGCAGTACGAAACATTGCCCCAACATTTTGAATACTGCGAATATTGTGGAGTATTAAAATATTTTCTTTGCGCATTTGTCCTTATTCCGCAAGCTTAAAAAAGTTTCCCTTGTACATCCTCAAATTTTTGTTTTTTGGTGGTAGTTTCAATTGGCTTGGTCTCTTCAAATCCCCCCGTAGTTATTTTTTGAAGCGTGACCGGGAGTTCTTTGAAAGTTTCTTCAAACATATTCATCGCTCCGGTGCCGCGAAGGGCTGCCGCGGGATGAAGCATCGGCAAAATAAAATATTCTCCTAGATTAAATAGTTTGCCTTGATCGCGAGTAATTTTAGCTAGTGGTAAAAAATAATTCATCGAAAATCTGCCGAGCGGTACTATGATTTTCGGATCGATAATTTCTATTTGCCGTTTCAAATACGGTTTGTATTTTTCTATCTCTTCTTCGGTCGGATCGCGGTTCTCCGGCGGACGCCGTTTTACGATATTGGTAATGTAAACGTCTATCTCCTTCCAACCTAGATCCCTGATGCACTTCCGAAGCAGCTGCCCAGCCCGCCCGACAAAAGGTCTCTTCTCTTTGTCTTCATTAAACCCCGGCGCTTCTCCGATAAAAAGAACTTCGCAGTTGGGGTTTCCCTCTCCGAAAACAAGGTTGGTTTGGAGTGGCAAATTTTTATCTTTCAACATTTCTGCCTCTAGATTTTTCAATTCGACGACTTTGTCCATATCCATGATTATACCCTGCTACTGTAGGGCAAGCTACTTAAGAAAATTCTGGCGCGAACCTTTTTGTGAAAAGCAATGGCAAATCGATGCGCTTCATTATTGGCTAGCAAAATGTCTGATTTATATCTTGAGGCAATTTCCTCGCCCCCCATTATCGCTTTGGGCTTATGTCTATCATCTTTCAAAACAGATACGATTGGAACTTTTACGCCTATTTTTCTTAAAACACTTTTAGCCACACCAATTTGCGCCACACCTCCATCGACAACTAGTAAATTAGGGTAGCCCCACTCTTTGTGCGCAAAACGACGCTCTAGGATTTCGGCAAGTGCGCCGGTGTCGTTCGCCCCAGCTTGAGTTTTTATCCTGAATTTTTTATATCCACTTTTCACCGGTTCACCCTTTTCAACTACTATCATCACACCAACCATATTCTTACCGCTCATATGGGCAATATCGTAAGCCTCAATACGAAAAACGAGGGTTTTTTTGTTTTTGAATCCCCGAGGGTCCCACTCCGAAGGAGAAGGGCGCAGGGGTGAAAAAATAGAAGAACCCGCGTTTTTCAGTAAGGCAATATCATTTATATGTTTCAACGCAAAAAGCTGTCTTTTAATTTCCCCAGCTTTTTCAAATTCGCGCAATTTTGCGTATTCATGCATTTCTTTTTTCAAGTTCTTGAAAACTTGTTTTTTCCTGCCACTCAAAAACAATTTTATATTTTTGATATTTTGTAAATACAGTTTATGATCATTTAAATCGGGAATTAAGTTTATCTGTCGATAAAATTCAATATAATTTTTGCTTTTATCATCCAAAAAAGGGAAAATCTTGCGAATTATTTTCAACGCTTCGTGAAGTTGAGAACCGCTCGTATAAGGACCAAAAACTTTTCCGGATAAAGATTTTCGAATAGAAAAGTTTTTTAGTTTGCTTCCTCGTATAATAACCACCTTGGGCAATTTATCTTTTATAACACAAACGAAATTAAAACTCTTGTCTGATTTTTCTTTAGTGTTATATTTTGGTTGATGTTTTTTGATAAGTTCTGCTTCAAGAATCAATGCTTCAAGCACGCTATCGGTCACTTGCCAGTCAATTTTATCCACCTCTTTTACCATCTTCTCCACAAGGGGACCTCTCATGTCAAATATGTCTTTTGACAGATAACTCCGAACACGGTCACGTAGAGATGTAGCTTTACCGATATACAAAATATCTCTACCCTTCTTGCCTCCTGCGCTTCGTTTCGGCGCGCCAAGGAAAAAGTAAATGCCAGGCTTGTCGGGAAGTTTTAATTTGTGTAAACTTTTTTTATTCATGACTATTTACGTAATACCTTTTTAAGATACTTTCCTGTGTAGCTTTTCGCACTATTCGCCACTTCTTCGGGGGTACCTTTAGCTACTAAATTACCCCCATTTACTCCCCCCTCTGGTCCAACATCTATTATGAAATCTGAACTTTTAATAATATCGAGGTTGTGTTCTATTAAGACGACAGTATTACCTTTATTTACAAGTTTATTTAACACTTCCAGAAGTTTTTGCACATCATCATAGTGAAGTCCTACGGTGGGTTCATCTAAAAGATAAATGGTCATATCCGTATGCGGACGATACAGCTCGCTCGATATTTTCACACGCTGGGCTTCTCCGCCAGAGAGCGTTGTAGCCGATTGCCCAAGCTCCAGATACCCCAGCCCTACATCCATTAGAGTTTCTAGTCGGTCAAAGATTGCGGGAATGTCTTTGAAGAAAGAGAGTCCGGTTTCAACAGTCATGTGAAGCACTTCATAAATATTTTTCTTTTTAAATTTTACTGTCAGTGTTTCCTTGTCAAAACGTTTGCCATTACATACATCGCAAGTCACATAAACCGTCGGCAAAAAGTGCATTTCCACAGCAATTTCGCCATTGCCTTCACAAGCTTCACAGCGACCACCTTTAACATTAAAGGAAAAGCGGTTTGCCTTCCAGCCACGCAGCCGCGCTTCTGGAGTTGTGGCAAAAAGGTCGCGAATATGAGTAAAAGCCCCAGTATAAGTGGCTAGATTGGAACGCGGAGTTCGACCGATTGGAGACTGATCAATTAAAATTACGCGAGAAAGATATTCAGTGCCAGAAAAAGAAGAACAATTATAGACTTTGGCAGTACGATATTTGCGTTCATATCTTGCTTGCAAATTCTTATAAAGAATTTCGTACATCAGGGAACTCTTACCGCTACCAGAAACACCGGTAATGGAAGTCATGACGCCGAGTGGAATTTCTATGTTCAAATTATTAATATTGAAAATTCTCCCCCCACTGATGCGAAGCGCGCCTTTACCACCGCGACGCTTTTTGGGAATTTCTATTTTTAACTCACCTCTTAAGTAGCCAAGTGTTCTAGATTTTGTATTCTTCCCTGCCTCGCCCGCTACGCCAGAGCTTAAGCGAGGCGAGTAGGAAGTATTCTTTCCTTCGGGGTTGGTAGTTAATAAATCCTCGAGAAAACCAGAGACAATGATTTCCCCGCCATGCACTCCGGCTTTTGGACCAATATCTACAATATAATCTGATGCATAGATGGTGTCCTCATCGTGCTCGACAATTAGAATTGTATTCCCCAGATCCCGCAGATTTTGTAATGTTTTAATCAGGCGGTCATTGTCTCGCTGGTGGAGCCCTATGGTTGGCTCATCTAGAACATAGAGCGCTCCTACGAGCCTAGAACCGAGCTGTGAAGCCAAGCGAATGCGTTGAGCCTCCCCGCCAGAGAGAGTGTTCGCTTTGCGGGAAAGTTGCAGATAGTCGAGCCCCACATCAAGCATAAATTGCAATCGCGCCTCTATTTCCTTCACTACTGGCATAGATATCTCTTTCTCCTGATTGGAAAGTTTTAAATTCTTAAAAAAGTCATGCGCATCGACAATTGATAGAGAAGCGAGATCTAAAATATTTACCTTGCTTTTATTTTTATTTTTTTTATCTCCCTTCGATTCCGCAGTTAAAAAAACATTTAACGCTTCCGGACGGAGCCTCGCGCCGTGACATAGATCGCAGGGTTCTTCCCCCATGAAATACTTAGAACCTAGACCATTGCAAGCCGGACACGCGCCATAGGGAGAATTAAAAGAAAATAAACGAGGCTCAACTTCCGGAAAAGAAAAACCATCATTTTTGCAGGCAAATTTTGCGGACATAATAAATTCTTCATCATTAATTTTGGTCGTGACCAGGCCATCGGATTCAATCAAGGCTCGTTCAATCGCTTCAAAAAGGCGCATACGCAAATCCTCTTTTTTTAATCCATTAACCAAAAAGCTGTCCACTAAGACCTCAATATTGTGAGCTTTATTTTTAGAAAGAGTTATTTGTTCACGCAGTTTTTTCATCATACCATCAAGACGAACTTCAGAAAAACCTTTACCAAGCAAATCATATAGCAATTGATAGTATTCGCCCTTTCGTCCACGGATAACTGGAGAGAAGATACTGATCTCGGTATTGGGATTCGGGGAAGAAGAATTTCGAATGGTGTGGGTCCCGCCCCGTACTCGGGAGAGGGTTAAGCCAGAGAAATTCTTCTTCCCCGAACTTTCTACCTTTTCCAAAATAAAATTTAAAATTTCTTCATTGGAAAGTTTCTTTATCTCTTCACCGCATTTGGGACAATGCGGATGTCCGATGCGCGCATACATTACTCGAAGATAATCATAAATTTCTGTAATTGTCGCAACAGTGGAACGGGGATTATTCGATCGAGATTTTTGATCAATGGAAATCGCGGGTGAAAGCCCGGTGATTTCATCCACGTCTGGCTTGGGCATTTGGTTAAGAAATTGCCGCGCATATGAAGAAAGAGATTCCACATATCGTCTCTGACCTTCGGCAAAAATCGTATCAAAAGCAAGAGAAGATTTGCCGCTTCCAGACACGCCAGTGATCACGACCATTTTGTTCCGTGGTATTTCAACCGTAATATTTTTAAGGTTATGCGTACGTGCTCCTTTTACTATTATTTTACTTGATTCTTTTTCCTGTTTCCCCATAAACACAACTGCACCCCGCTTTATTCATAGGGGGTGTATATGAGTTTAGTATACCAGAAAAAATACAAAAGTCTTCCTATTTAGATTTTTTCTTTTCTTCTAAAACTTCTTTTAATTTCAACATTATCCCATCGGTTGAAGTGGTAGCTTTGATTAAGAAACGAGCGGCTTTTAAGCTTTTGCCTTTTTCTATGTCGCTAGGCTGACTTAAGTTGGAGAGGATAATGACTGGAATATCTTTAGTCTTTGGATTTTCTTTAAATTTTTTGAGCAGATCAAAACCATTAATGCCGGGTAGCATAATATCAAGTAAAATTATATCCGGCACCTCTCGCTCTACCAAGGGCAGTGCCTTTTCCCCATCTTGCGCGTAAAGAAAAACACAGCCTTGAGCAACAAGCTTGCGAGCTATAATATCGCTTAGAAAAACATCATCTTCAACCAATAATACTCTTTTTTTAGAAAGTCCATCAACAGCTTTTTGTTTGTCGTCGGATGCCATGACGGTAGAATTGTACCATTTAGAGGAGAAATACACAAATATGCGAGGGGGATACGAAATGTGGATAGACTTTGGACTTATTTCATTAATTCGAGTAAAATTATAAGTACCAATGAAGCAAGCCAAAATGCGCACAAAAGGAAGGAAAATCTTGCCAAATGCTGAATTTGTCACCATTGCCGCTCACCAGTTAAGAACTCCATTAATCGGATTAAAATGGTCTCTTGAGATCCTTTCTTCCGGGGAGGCGGGTAAATTAAATCCTGACCAAAAACAAATAATTGCCAAAGCGTCTGTCGCCACAAGTCACATGCTTAATTTAGTGAGTGATCTTTTAAACGTGGGTCAGATTGCTCAGGGATCTTTCGGTGTTATTTTTAAAAAACAATCTATCTTGCCAGTATTTAAGAATCTTAAGGATTCATTCAAAAATATCGGCGAAGAAAAGAAGGTTGCCTTTAAGTTTGAAATCCCCCCTGACCTCCCTCCGCTTAATGTAGATATAGAAAAAATGGAGATGGCTATTAATAATATTTTCGATAACGCCATTAAATATTCTTCTCCCGGAGATAAAGTGGAACTAGAAGTTGTCTGCAATGATCATACGCTCGTTATTTCGGTCAAGGATATGGGTATTGGTATTCCGAAAGAAGAGTTTGGAAAAATATTTACAAAATTTTTCAGATCTACCCGCGCACTGCACCATCATACTGAT
>JBBUFT010000084.1:0-1491 GCA_038078035.1 Patescibacteria group bacterium | reverse complement strand
GGCGTGTAGAAATAAGAGTTTCCGCTTTTTTCTATGATTTTAAATTTCTCTCCGAGAGCCATGAGTTCTCCTTCTTTAGATATTCCTTCGTTATAGATAATATCAAATTCTGTTTGCTTAAACGGCGCGGCAACTTTATTCTTTACTATTTTTACCCTAGTACGGCTTCCAACGACTTCCTCTCCCTTTTTTATTTGAGCGATTTTTCGGATGTCCAGTCGTACAGAAGTATAAAACTTGAGCGCTTTCCCCCCTGGAGTAGTCTCGGGATTGCCAAACATTACTCCGATTTGCATGCGGATTTGGTTGATGAAAATTACGACAGTCTTTGACCTGGCGACTATTGCAGTCAATTTACGAAGTGCTTGGCTCATAAGCCGTGCCTGCTTGCCCACGTGATACGCTCCCATATCACCCTCGATTTCATCCTTTGGAGTCAATGCGGCAACTGAATCAATGACAATTACATCGATCTTTCCGGTGCGGACCAAACTTTCCACAATTTCCAATGCCTGTTCACCATTGTCTGGTTGAGAAATAAGTAAATTGTTTATATTAACCCCAAGTTTCTTAGTATATTCTGGATCCATTGCGTGTTCAGCATCTATATATGCGCAGACTCCGCCGAGCTTCTGCGCTTCTCCCACAATATGGAGAGAGAGGGTAGTCTTGCCGGATGATTCAGGTCCGAATATTTCAATAATTCTACCGCGCGGTATTCCACCCACTCCGAGTGCCATATCTAGTCCGATGGAGCCAGTCGGTATGACGTTGACATTTACCTTTGGAGAATCACCGAATTTCATAATCGACCCCTCTCCGAATTTTGTTTGTATTGATTTCAAAGTATCTTCCAGTACAGCTGTTCCCATAGTTTTTTCCTCCTTCTTGTCTTTCTTCTTTATCATGGTTGTTTTTCGTATATTAATTTATAATTTTTCTCATCGATGTATCCAAAGTTGTCTTTAGCTCTGATGTTTATTATATTATATCCTTCTAAGAGCGCAATTGTTTCGTTAAAAGTTCCTTTTTGATCTATCGAAATTTCTCGTCCATTTAGACTTAATTTTATTGCATTTTTTGCAGTTCCTGTTATCTCTAGGGCGCTATTTGTTACTTTTGCACCATCTGTTATATTTACATCTTTTATTTGAACTCCAAATATTAGGTCGAAAGAACGAAAAATAGCATTCCCCAGGATAAGAAGAAAAAAAACAGAAAAGCCAGCTATTTGCAGTATTTTTTTCGCATGACTGTTCATTGTATTATGTTATCTCCATTTTCGTCATGCGTAATTTTCTCTAACACTTCTCTTGGCTTTGCGCCATCCCCAGGACCGATAACTCCGCGTTCTTCTAATTTATCCATTAATCGCGCGGCCCGCGCGTACCCCAATTTCAATTTTCTTTGCAAATAAGAAGTTGATGCGCGGCCCGCTTCTATTACGCACAAACGAGCCTCCTCATACATCTCATCGTCAATTTCTTCATC
>JBBUFT010000083.1:0-5819 GCA_038078035.1 Patescibacteria group bacterium | reverse complement strand
TGATAGAGCTAATCACCGGCATGATCTTCGAAGGTCCGCAATTAATTAGCGACATAAATCTCGGACTCGTAAAATTGCTAAAAGCTGACGGCTATAAAAATATTTCTGAAGCGATCGGAAAGGAATAATTTTTATTGCGACTAGCGAGGATCATGTGGGCGAGAATGCTCGCCTACAATGTCCGAGTGACGTCGTATCAAAGGGTTTAATACCCTTTATTTTCTGTTCAATAAAATCATCAAATCGGAAACATTGGCGCCAGTAGGACCGGTTATGATAATGCTTCCGCATTTTTCAAAAAAAGAATAAGAATCAAAGCGACTCAGATAATCGTCAACATTCAAGCCAAGTTCTGCGATTTTTTTAAATATATTTTGGTCCACAATTACTCCGGCGCCATCGTTGTTGTCTAAACCGTCGGAAGCGAACGATAAAAAAACGGAATTCTGATCCAGAAGCTCCTCTTTGACCGCCTGAAGCCCCATATGAAAATTTCTTCCTCCATGCCCTTCCGTATTTTTGACCTCAATACTCGGCTCGCCGGCGGCTAAAACAATCGTATTGTCTCCTTTCGCGGAAAATATTTTTTTGAGCACCACCTCTGTTTGATCGTACAGCTCGGTGGAAACAACATTGGTCGCAAAGCCAAGCTCTCTCGATTTTCGCTCCATGGCTTCCACGGCGGTTTTATTAGAAACAAGAATGAAATTATAAACTTTTTCAAAATATTTGTCTTCTTTGGGTGTTTCAATCAAATCAAATTCCCCAAGGTTATTTTCTAGAATAATTTTTCTGGCATCTTCTACGGTACTTTCGTCTTTATAGGTCGGTCCGGACGCCACATCCTGAAAATTATCTCCCGGAACATCAGAAAAAATCAGGCTGATGACCGTCGCGGGATAAGCGATTTGCGCTAAACCCCCGCCTTTTAGAACAGACAAATGTTTTCTGACAGCGTTGATTTGCCTTATGGTTTTTCCGCATTTCAAAAATGCATCATAGAGTATCTGCCCCTGCACACATTCGCTTTCTGAATAGCAAAGTAGAGCAGAACCTCCGCCGGAAATAATGGCGATAATAAGATCGTTTTCATCTGATTGGTTTGCAATTTCGAATATTTTTTTGCCCGCCACGATATTAAGCCTGGAAGGTCTCGGATGAGTGCCGGAAAAAGTCTGAATATAATTACAAGCGGTTTTTTGGAGACCAATGACAGACCCTTGTTTAATTTTGCTTCCTAATATTTTCTCCAGCGCCAGAGCCGCAGAACAGGAGGCTTTACCGAAACCAACCACCTTGATTTTTTTAAATCTGGACAAGTCAAAACTTTGGTTATTCACGGAGAGAATATTATTTTTTAGTTGGACGGAATCATAAATAACTTTTTCGGTATCAATCGCGTCCAGCCCGGTCTGGGCTATCATTAATGCCAACTTTCTATTTTCACTTGTCGCTAATTCATCGAAATTTTTGATCCACTTTTTTCCCATGTTATTTAATAATAACACAAAAAAACTTTACTTGCCTGTCATTACTTAAATAATTTTTTCAAAAAAGAAAGAAACCATCCAGATTCTTCATTTTCTACTTCTACCTTTTCTTTATCTTCCACTACCACGATCAAACCCTCCCCTTCCTTCGCCAAACCGAATTTATCCCGAATACTTTCCTCTACCCCGCTTTCTGTGTTTAATTTGGCTATATCAGATGAGAGCTTTTCTTTTTCTATTTCTAATTCTCCCACTTTATTCTCTATTATTTTTCTGTTTTCTCTAGTTGTTTTCATCTTACCCGTAAGATCAATAACTCCCCAGGCAAAAATTAATACCAAAATCCCCAAAAATAACAAGACCGGCCAAGATTCCATGATGTTTCTCCATCCTCTCTTTTGTTGAAAACTTCTCATCCCGTTAGAAGCAGGTCGCGGTCAAAGAACCTTGACGAGGCTTAATTATATCTGTTAAGTTGCGACCGCGGCTTCTAACGAGACTCATGATATGTTATATTACCATATATGCTTTTCAATAAAAAACATCAAAAAAAGATACAGGTTGTCTGGGCGGTCGTCTCCATCCTCATCATCGTCAGCATGATATTGCTTTACTCGCCGATTTTTAGGCTGGGGTAAAACTCCAAGAAAGAGTTTTTATTCCGCGCTTTTCATCATTTTCAAAAATACATCTTGCGGAATATTTACTCGTCCTCTTTCTTTCATCTTCTTTTTGCCCTTTTTTTGTTTTTCCCGCAGTTTCATTTTGCGAGTAATGTCTCCCCCATACATATGCTGGGTAACATCCTTTTTCATGCCAGAGAGAGTGCGTGACGAAATAATGCGCCCTAATGCCTTCCCTTGAATTTTTAGAGTAAACATTTGCCGTGGAAGCAGGCTCTCTAATTTCAGAACAGATTTTTCAGCCTCAATTTCCACTCTCTTCCTAGAAACTACCTTAGAAAAAGCGGGAACCACTTCATCAGCCACCAGCATATCAAGCCTGGTAACAAACGCCTGTTTCCTGTCGTCTACTTGGTAAGATATGGAACCATAACCAGATGATGCGCTTTTTAATTCATCGAAGAAATTGCGCATTAGCTCGCGAAGCGGCATTTTCACGGAGAGAGATGAGCGATTATCGCCAAAATTTTCTGTCTCGCCTATCTCGGCTTCGTGGTCAAATAAAATTTGCATAATAGAGCCCAGATATTTTGCCGGGGTTATAATCTTGGCTACCACCCATGGTTCAAAAACAGTTTCAATATTATTATCATCTGGAAAAAAATATGGGGAATAAACTTTTTCCTTTTTGCCTGCCCGTCCTCCGGCGTGGTCATTTTTAAGCAATACTTCATAGGTGACAGAAGGAGTGGTAATAATTAATTCTAAGTTAAATTCTCGTTTTAATCTCTCGATAATAATCTCTAGATGAAGCATCCCCAGAAATCCACACCGAAAACCACGACCAAGAGAGCCGGAAGATTCTTCTTCGTAAGAAAAGGCCGAATCAGAGAGTTTGAGCTTTCCAAGAGCCAATTTGAGCAGAGCGAAATCATCTGCGTCTTCAGGAAAGACTGATGCCCAGACCACCGGCATTGGCTGCATATAGCCGGGCAGAGCCGGCAAGGGATTTCTAAGCATCGTAATGGTATCTCCGACGGACGCAATTCCGGGTTTTTTAATACCGGTAACAATATATCCTGTATCGCCGGCAGAAAGATATTCCCGCGGAGTTTCTTCGGGAGAGAAAGTACCGACTTCTAGAGAATTAAATTTCTCTCCTGATATGGCGAAAATTAAACTCTCACCCTTCCTGATTTTGCCGTCAAGCACCCGTATAAAAACAATTACTCCCCTATGATTGGAATATTTAAAATCAAAGACAAGGGCTCGCAAGCTGTCATTTCCTTTGTACGTTTCCTTTGGCTCTGGGACACGTTTAATTATTTCTTGAAGAAGATTTTCTACCCCCTCGCCCGTACGACCAGAAACCAGAAGTATTTCTTCGGGGTTACAATTCAAAAGCTTCACAACTTCTTCTCGGACTTCGGATACCCTGGCAAGCGGTGAATCAATCTTCGAAAGCACGGGGATGATTTGCTTGCCCTCTTCCCTGCCCCGTTCACGCGCCATATTGAGCGTAGTCAGCGTTTGAGCCTGCACGCCCTGAGTAGAATCAACCAGCAAAATAGAGCCCTCCACAGCCTTCAGGGCGCGAGAAACCTCATAAGAAAAATCTATGTGCCCGGGAGTATCTATCAAGTTTAGAATGAATTTTTCACCTTTAAAAACATATTCCATTCTGACAGGTTGCATTTTGATAGTTATCCCCCGCTCGCGCTCAAGCTCCATGACGTCGAGCACTTGCTCTCTCATTTTGCGAGTTTCGATGGTATGAGTAATCTCGAGCATTCTGTCTGCTAAGGTACTCTTGCCGTGATCAATGTGCGCTATGATTGAAAAATTTCTTATGTGTTTTAAATCCATATAATTATTCTAAAAATCCTCCAGTTTGGTGACTCCAAAGTTCTGCATATACGTCCCACCACCTAGAGCCCTTCTTGGGGGGGCGCGACAACTTTTGCGCGCCAGAACTTGGTTTTGAAGGTTTTTATTATTTCTTTCAATTCTTCATTTCCCAGAAGATGAAGGACTAAAACACCCGCCAAAATACCTAAAATCCCAGAAATAAAGCCTTGCAGAAATACACCCCAGAATGTAGTAGTACCAAAGATCGGTGAAAATATATTCAAAAAGAGATACGCAATAAGTCCCAAAAAGAATGCGGCACCCAAACTTTGGAAAAAAGTCTTGGTAATAAAAGAATCTCCCTTCATAAAATCACGTCTCACAAAAAACCAAAGGATAATGGAATTTAAAATTGTACCCGAGGAATACGCAAGCGGAAGCATTAATACTTCTGTGCCGGGAATATCAGTAACTTTTATCATCGACTCTATAAAATAATGAAAGATTGGAACATTTTTAAATATATATATAAATAAATAAGATAAAATTATAATTAAAATAGAACAAAAAAAGTTAATTATGAGCGGTCTTCTGGTATTGCCCTTGGCATAATAAGCTCGAGATAAAAGAGCAATCATCCCCTGGGCGACAACCGAAATAGAAAAGATGGCAAGAGATGCTGCGACCAATCGAGTATTTTCCCAGGAAAAAGATCCAGAACCTAGAATTACGCGCACAATCTGCGCTCGAACAACAATAAAGAGAAATACCACAGGAAGCGACCAAAAAACAATAGCGCGGGCGGCTTCTTTCAGATGATTTTTAAATTCATCCATTTTGCCAAGAGTCACTGATTTTGCCAGAGTCGGGAAGGTGGCTACCGCATAAGATATGCCAATAATATTTAGTGGCACAGATTGAAGATTAAAAGAAAGATTAAATATTGAAATCGAACCGCTCTCTAAATATGAAGCAAGGGCGATAATAGAAATTAGGGCAACGTTGTTAAAAGCCAAGCCCAAAGTCCTAGGTAATGAAGTCATTACCACTTGCTTAATATCTTTAAAATTGATGGGAAAAGAAAACTTAAATGTAAACCCGAGAGTTCTGGATGCGAATGCCTGAATCAAAAAATGCGCCAAAGCCCCCAAAACAACTCCCATTGCCAATCCATAAATTCCAAGGTGAGGATAGAAAAACATAACACCAAAAATAATTCCCACATTATAAAAAACTGGGCTGAGAGAATAAATAAAAAATTTGCGAAAAAGCTGGGTTAGGCTTCCAAAAAGATTCGAAAGTCCCATTAAAATAGGAGAAAGCAACATTATGCGCGAGAGCATGACTACTTTTGTCTGCATCAATGTGGTAAAACCTGGGGCAATGAAAGACACCAAATATGGCATAAGCAGATAGGCTATCAAAGAAACAAATATCATCGCAAGAAAAAAAACGGTGAGAACATTGCTTAGGAATCTGCGCGCTTCTTCGTTTATTTTTTCACCTGGCATCCTTGATGCTATAAATGGTATAAGCACCGTAACAGAAGCCAGAGAAGCAATGGATATAAATATAAGGTCTGGTATCCTAAAAGCTGCATAGTAAGCATCGAGCGTTGGCGAAGGTCCGATAAAGTGCGCAAAAGCACGATCGCGGAATAGCGCTAAAATTTGAGAAAGAAAAGCAAAAGACCCCAAAAGGAGCGCCGCCTGATTTACATTTACAGACTCTTTGCCAAAAATCTTTAGAATTCTATCCATCTTTTTCTATTTACGGAGTTTCATTTTCTGTAGTTCTAGATGTATCAGCTTTTGGCGTCGGCGGTGTTACTGCTTTTTGCGGACCAAAATTAAGCGGA
>JBBUFT010000082.1:0-4463 GCA_038078035.1 Patescibacteria group bacterium | reverse complement strand
GGTGGAGTGGATTCAACGACACTTGCCGCGATATTGACACCCGTGCTTGGTCGACAGCTGAAAGCTTTTATGATTGATACCGGCGGAATGCGTAAAGGCGAAATTGAAAAGGTAAAAAAGATAGCCCAAAAAGCGAAAATAAATCTTGAAATAGTTGATCAGTATAAAAATAAATTTATTAAAAGTGTTGGTAAAAGTATAGACGCAGAAGAAAAACGCGCGAAGTTCAGAAAAGTTTATGGAGAAGTCTTTCTCGCGGTTGCTCGTTCATATGGGGCAACTCATATGATCCAGGGGACTCTTGCTACCGACTTAATCGAGTCTGGAAGCACCGGCAAGTCAGCGCTCATCAAAACACATCACAATGTCGGCCTCGATTTGGGTCTAAAAGAAATTATGCCGCTAGCTGACTTTTTTAAATTCGAAGTGCGTGAAATGGCGCGCATGTTTGGACTCGATGAGCTCCTGGTCGGTCGGCAACCTTTTCCGGGCCCAGGGCTATATTTACGCATTGTGGGCGTGCCTGTTACTTCCGAGCTTCTAGATTTAGTGCGCGAAGCTGACCATGAAGTCGCAGAAATTCTGAAAAAACACAAACTTTACAATAAAATTTCTCAAACTATTGTGGCACTTCTGGGGGTCGACACCGTAGGTGTGAAAGGCGATGGACGGGTTTATGGATATTCATTTGCGGTTCGTACAGTAGAAACAGTAGATTTTATGACAGTCAAAGGTTTCTATTTACCCAAAGAAGTCTGCGAAGAAATTACCAGTACCCTTGTCAGACATCCGAAAATTGTTCGCGTATTCTACGACTGGACAACCAAGCCGCCAGCTACGACGGAGTTTGAATAGATTTGGCTATTATTATATAATCACCACATGGTAAGAGAGTCTTTTAGAGAAGATCCGGAAGACCATTTTGACACTGAAATGCGTCTAAAGGCGATTGAGAGTGGGGGAGCAAGCCATAACTCTAAAATCGCTGATGAACAGAAGGGGCGTTTAGGGATTCCAGCCTATGATGAAAGTTTAGTTGCTGATTGGATAAGAAATAGAGTAGAACCACCAAAAGATATGGCAAGTGGCAGAGGTATATCTAATGTGGAAGTTGTGAAACAGCCTGAGGGTGATTACGAAAAAGATTTAGAAAAACTTCGATCACTCACCCCGAAAGAATTAGAGGGACTTTTAACTACAGTTGAAATAGAAAGCAGGAAAGGTCGCAGGTCTTTTTCTAAAGGAAATTTACTCAACGGTTATGCAATTGATTCACAAACCTTGGAATCACTACAAAGCAAAAATCATAGTGCAGTAAATTTTGATTTGGCATTTAACATAGCTGAAAAGCTTGTTGGTTCTGGTGCCTCAGGCGATACCGTCGATGTTTTATTCATAACTTTACTAAGGAGAATTGTTAAGGGGCAAGTTTACCCTGAAGTCCCAGGTTTTAAAACCCCAATAATAAAATTTGACCCATTTAGATTAGAAAAAATGAATGGCCTGGTGCCAGAGGAATATATTGCGAAAATCACAAATCATATCAAGCGTGAAAGAAAACTGTTACCCGTTACTGCAGATCTTCGGGTTCTTTAATTAATTCTCTTTTTATCTCTAATTCGCTTGAATAAACGAATAGAGAGAAAGAAGAAGGTATATGTTGAGTTTTACTAAAAAAGAAATATTTTTAATGCAAAAGTTGAATACCCCAGCCAAAGTGCAGGATTTTTTAAATAGCTTACCCTTTAATTTTGAGAACGAAAAAGGATATAAGCGAGAGACTTTAAAGTCCCCACTTTTCACCCTGAGGCAGAGAAAGGCGCATTGTTTCGAGGGGGCGCTACTCGGAGCATACATTCTATCTCTTCATGGATTTACGCCGTCTGTGCTCCATCTAAAAGCGACAAAACATGATTATGATCATGTGATTGCTCCATTTAAAATTAATGGTTTCTGGGGAGCGCTCTCTAAGACGAACCATGTAGTTTTGCGGTATCGCGAACCGATTTACAGGAATATCCGAGAACTAGTGATATCCTATTTCCATGAATACTTTTTAAATTCCGGCCTGAAAACCCTGCGGCAATATTCTGAAGTTCTTAATTTAAATACTTTGCCAAAAGATTGGGCTGTGCGCCAGGGTGATCTTTGGGATATAGATAAAAAATTGGATAAAATGAAACATTACGACATTGTAGAGAGAGCGTATATTAAGAAACTGCGCAAAGCAGATAAGGTAGAAATAAAAGCAGGGAAGATTGTGGAATACAAAAAATAGCCGCGTATTATTTTCGTTTCAGTTTTTACTCTTCTTTTTTGTCTTCCTTTTTTTCTCCCCTGTGTCCATGCGCGTCTACTTCGTAAGAAGTGTTTTGTTGTTCAAAAAAGTTTACTAATTCAAAAACATCTGTCGCGGTAGACATCCACTTGGCTGGATTAGTTACGCCGAAGTGCGCCTCAAGTCCCAGTTCTTCAAGCCTTCTGTCTGCCACATATTGCACATATTGATTTACATAATCCGCATTTAACCCCAAGATCCCTTTAGGGAACATATCTTTATTATAATTAACCTCTAAGCTAACTCCCTCAATAATAATATTTCTGATCTCTTCAGCAAATTCTGCGGTTAAAAGTTCAGCATTTTCTTCTAAAACTGTATGGATGAGCTGGATGCCAAACTTTAAATGCAGACTCTCGTCGCGGAGGACCCAATTAATCATAGAACCAAAATTACGCAGCTGATTTCTTTGTCTGAAGGATAAGGCAACCATAAATCCTGAATAAAACCAAATTCCTTCCATGACTATATTATATGCGACGAGATTGCGGATGAAATCTTTTTTTCCTTCTGTAGTTTCAATATCGAGAGACTGTTCAGTCATTCTTGTCAGATATTGATTAATGAAAGCTTCCTTTTTCTGCATTGAGGGTAGTTCAAGATGAGTATCGTAGACCTTGCTTCTATCAAGAGGAAAAGTTTCAAGAACATATTCAAAAGCCACACAATGATTTGCTTCTTCGAACATTTGTTTCGCCAAGTATAAATGGCATTCGGGTGATTTAAGGTATGGGTATACGCCCAAAGCCAGGGTTCTATTCACAATAAGCTCAGCGGGATTAAAAAACGACATTAAAAATTGAACAGCAAATCTTTCATCGCTTGTCATTGATTTCCAGTCAGCAAGATCTTCCCCAAGCGCTATTTCATGAGGAAACCAGCTGTTTCTAACAGCTTGGTTATAGAGCTCGTAAGCCCATTTATATTTCATGGGGTGTAAATTTACATCTGTCGGAGAGGTTTTTCCTAAGATCATATGTTTATTGACAGCCTTCACATAATAACGCGTCCTGCGGGTCTTCCGAGATATGAATTTTTAGTTCTGGCGCCGTTTCCACTTTTACTTTTGACATTTGAGTAATAATTATAGGAATGTTCGGTGTGGGGATCGTTGTTTCGGGCACCTCTTTTTCTATCATGTCCATGATAGCGGATATAGGGGCAGGGTTGATCTCGATAGTGTCTTGTTTTTCTTCTACTGCTCGTGGTTTATCTCGAAGCACTGCAAACCCTCTTTTACCCAACGCTTCTGCCTTGTTTACCGTGGTAGTAGATTGCTCAGCTGAATGGCGTGGTTTCATATGCAGATAGTAAGTTGTCTTGAGCCCCTTATCCCAAGCAGTGGTATAAATATTCATAATTTCATTTATATCGCGAACCTCGAGATACATATTGCGAGAGATCCCCATATCAACCCATTTCTGCGCTCGCGCAGCCACTTCTACATATGCATAAGGAGAAACAGAAAATGATGTTTTGTAAATTTTCTTAATATGATCAGGAATCTCTGCGATACTCTCGATGTCACCATGATTTTCAAGTATTGCCTCTCGGGTTTTTTCCCAGAGGTTTTCTCCCTTGAGCGCTTCCATTAAATTTCCGTTTACTTCGAGATATTTTCCAGATATTTTATTTCTAGAAAACATTTGTGTAAATCTCGGATCAATGCCGGGAGAAGTTCCAGCTACCAGTCCGATGTTCGCATTCGGAGCTATTGCCAGGAGAGTGGCATTGCGTATTCCGCGCTTAACTTTTCTGCGAACGGAATCCCAGTCAAGGAGTGGAAGCAATTTAGCGGATTCTTTTTTAACCGTTAACTCACGTTCTCTATCGGCTTCTAATTTTTTGATTGTATCAATAGGAACTTCTCCTTTTGACCAGCCTGAACCCTTAAAATTATTATAAACGCCACGTTCTTCTGCTAAATTGGCAGATTCATCAATAGCCATAAAGGAAATAAATTCAAAAATTTGATCGGCAAAGTCATAAGCCTCATTATCTTCATACGAATATCCAAGTTGCTCAATGGAATCAGCAAATCCCATGAGTCCCAAACCTACCGCTCTGTTTACATTGTCAGCGCGCTTGGCTTCCGGTATTGGAAGTTCGTTAATATCAATCAGAT
>JBBUFT010000081.1:0-11676 GCA_038078035.1 Patescibacteria group bacterium | reverse complement strand
GCGACTGCCAAGCTTGCGAAAGAATATGGCGCAACTGTAATTTTGCACGGCAAAACTGAAAGTGAGGAGTTGAAAAAACTTGCAAAAGAATTAGATTGCGAATATATTTTCTGCGACGTAGCTGATAAAATAGCAGTTGAATCAGAAGTGGAAAGAATTTTGAAAAAGGTGCAGAGAATTGATGTTTTAGTAAATTCTGCAGGCATTACCAACAGACAAGAGTTTTTAGATTCGACGGATGAATCATGGTTGGATATTTATAAAGTAAATGTTTTGGGCACCACGCATTTTTGCCAGGCTATTATTCCGCAAATGAAAGAAAATAAATATGGAAGGATAGTTAACATTGCCTCTATTCGAGCATATGGGGTCACTTCAGGGCGTCCAGCATATTCGGCATCTAAAGCTGCTATTATGAATTTAACTTCAACATTGGCAAAAGATTTTGCGCCAGATATTGCCGTCAATGCTGTTGCTCCCGGATTTACGAAAACACCAATGGCGAAAACTTGGGATGAAAAAGTATGGGAACAAGCTCGAAGCTCACTAGTGGGTAGAGTTGGGCAACCGGAAGAAATCGCTGAGGCGATTTTGTTTTTGGCCAGTGACAAAGCCAGTTTTATTACAGGACAGACGATTTTAGTAGATGGCGGATATTCAATATCTGGGAAATAGTATGAAAATCTATTTTGCGGGGTCAATACGGGGTGGCAGAGATGATAAAGAAATATATTCTAAAATAATTGATATTCTGAAGAATCATGGAGAAGTTTTGACTGAGCATGTTGGCGATCACAAATTAACTGCACTTGGAGAAGTGGGTATCACAGATGAGCAAATCTACGAACGTGATATGGCTTGGCTTAAAGAAGTCAATGCGCTCGTGGCTGATGTAAGTACACCCAGCATAGGCGTGGGATATGAAGTCGCTTCTGCTGAAGCTCTCAACAAGAAAATTCTGTGTTTATATCGAGAAGGAGCCGAGAAAAGAATTTCGGGTATGATAAATGGTAATAAAAATTTAACTGTTAAAACTTATAAAACCGTTTTTGATTTACCGGAGATCTTTGAAAACTTTTTTAAATAAATTTTATGGAACTTCAAGTCGGGGTAAAAATAATTTTGCAAAATAAAGAAGGGAAGATTTTGCTTTTACATAGAAACTGGGAAAAATATCCCGAGGTTAAAAAAGATAATTCGTGGGATATAGTAGGAGGCAGAATAAATATAGGAACTCCACTACTTGATAACTTGAAGAGAGAAATTTTTGAAGAAACAAAATTAAATTTAACTGAAGAACCCAAGTTAATCGCTGCACAAGATATTTTACGAGCAAATAAACATGTGGTGAGGCTAACCTATCTAGGGCACACAGAGGGGGAGCCTACTCTAGATGGAGAACATGATTCTTGTAAATGGGTCACGTTGGAAGAAATAAAAAACGAAGCTGGGCTTGATCAGTATTTTAAAGAAGTTTTTGAGAAGCACATTCTGTGATATATTTATCACATGTCTAGAAAAGGTAGATTAATAGTAATTGACGGCACAGACGGAAGCGGGAAGACCACGCAAGCTAATTTACTTATAAAGCATCTTCGCAAAGATGGTAAAAGGGTGAAATTTATTCATTTTCCACGATATGAAGATAACTTTTTTGGGAAATTCATAGCACACTGTCTTTCTGAACAATATTACAATTGGGTTAATATTCATCCCAAGATTGCTTCTGTCGTTTACGCGGCTGATAGGTGGGAGTCAAAAGAAAAAATTGGAAAATGGATAAAGGAAGGGTATGTCGTTATTACAGATCGTTATATTTCTTCGAATCAAATACATCAAGGGGGGAAAATAATGAATGTAAAAAAGCGAATAGCATTCATTGAATGGCTCGCCGAGATGGAATATAAAATTTTTAAAATCCCAGAGCCGAATTTGACCATTTATCTGTCTCTGCCAATTAAAATGGTTTTAAAATTGATAAAGGATCGCAATTATAAGGGCGCTCGAGCGTATCTAGGCAGCAAAAAAGATGTACACGAGAAAGATAAAAACTTTTTGAAAAATTCTATAAAAAGCGCCCTCTGGCTCGCCAAGACGCAAAAAAATTGGATCAAAATTGAATGCATGAAAGGGGAAAAGCTCAAAAGTTTTCCTTCCATTCACGAAGAAATTTATGAAAAAGTTAAAAAAATATTAAAATAGTATGAGAATTCCAATTGTGAACGAACAAGATGAAATAATAGGATACAAGGAGCGTGAAGAGCAGAATCCGAAAGATATTTGTCGTGTTAGTGGGCTTTGGTTAACTGACAAAGAGGGAAATATACTACTTGCGCAAAGAGCCCTTAGTAAAAAAAATAATCCAGGTATGTGGGGTCCGGCAGTTTCTGGAACAGTAGAGGAGGGAGAAACTTACGAGTCGAATATAATAAAAGAGGCAGAAGAAGAGATAGGATTGAAAAATCTAAAACCCACACCCGGACCAAAATTTAGAAGGTCTACGAATCATGAATATTTTGCTCAATGGTTTACCATTGTCGTTGACCATGATTATCCATTTATCAAACAAGATGAAGAAGTAGAACAAATACGTTGGTTTACTAAAAATGAAATTCTAGAATTCTTAGAAGAGAAACCCGAATTATTTTCAAAAGCTTTTAAAGATAATTTAAACTACTTTAGTTAAAATGAAAATCAAAGTTAAAAAGTTAAGGGGAAATGCCAAATTACCCACGCATGGACATCCAGGTGATGCGGGGGTGGACTTTTATTGCGTGGAGGATGTAATTTTCCCCCCAGGCAAGCAGGAGAGAGTCCACACTGGTTTGGCAATCGAAATTCCAGAAGGTTATGTCGGTTTGATCTGGGATAAATCAAGTATTTCCTTTAATCTGGGGTTAAAGGTTATGGGCGGGGTTATAGATTCTAGCTATAGGGGCGAAATCATAATGAATCTTTTGAATGTTTCCAATAAGGAGGTATTAATGACAAAGGATCACAAGATAGCCCAGATGGTGATTCAAAAATTTGAGCATTGTGATATTCTAGAGGTAGAAGAACTCTCGGAAACTATTCGTGGGGTAGGACGTGAAGGAAGTACGGGGCATAAATAATATGCAAGAAAAAATAAAAAATTGGATAAAGGAAACTTTGAAAGTTGAAGAGGATGTCACCTTGATACACCCTAAAGACATGGGAAATGGCGATTTTACCCTTGTTTCTTTGCCAGAAAATATCGAGGAACATTTACAAAAATTAAATCAAAATAAACTACCTGAAATAGACAAGATAGAAAAAGTAGACAGATTTATAAATTTTTATTTGTCAAAAAAGTTTTTTAGCGGAAGCATCGAAGAGATTCTAAATAATAGAAACTTTGCCGAGAATAGAACTCTGCAAAATAAAAAGATAATGGTTGAATATACTGATCCGAACCCCTTTAAGCCTTTTCATATTGGACACTTAATGACGAATGCGATAGGCGAATCCATCGCAAGGATTCTAGAATCTTCTGGGGCCTCTGTTTCCAGGGCAAATTATCAGGGCGATATAGGGCTCCATGTAGCTAAAGCTATTTGGGGTCTACAAAAACGAGGATTGCCAAATCCGGACTTTTCAACTGCCGAGAAAGCAAATTACATAGGGGAATGTTATTCCTTGGGTGCCGGAGAATATGGACCTATCCATCTAGGTGACGAAGAAAAAGAATCTCCTGCAAAAAAAGAAATCGATGAAATAAACAAAAAAATTTATGATAAAACTGATGCAAAAATAAATAAAATATACGACTGGGGCTTCAAGGTAACAATGGAAGCGTTTGAAGACTTATACAGAATACTTGGCACCAAGTTCGATTTTTATTTTCTGGAAAGTGAGGTGGCGCAGATTGGCGAAAATATTGTTCGGGATAATATTGGAAAAATTTTTAAAGAGTCCGATGGAGCGATTATATTTAAAGGGGAAGAATATGATCCTAAACTTCACACTCGAGTATTCATAACTTCTACAGGTTTGCCGACTTACGAGACAAAGGAGCTTGGACTTGCTGAAGAGAAATTTAGAATGAATCCGAACATGAATTTGTCTATAGTTGTTACCGCCAATGAACAATTGGACTATATGAGGGTGGTTGCTAAGGCTTTGTCTTTGATTCATACAGAATATACAGATAAGATGAAGCATATTACACATGGCATGATGCGCCTTGCAGGCGGGAAAATGTCTTCCAGAAAGGGCAATGTTGTTACAGGCGAATCGCTTATTCGTGATACGATTGCTCTTGTTTCAGAGAAAGTGAAAGATCGTGATTGGGACGAAGAAAAAAAGAAAAAAATATCTGAACAAATTGGGGTCTCTGCTATTAAATATTCAATATTAAAACAATCTACGGGTGGGGACATCACATATGATTTCGAGAAATCTATTTCTTTCGAAGGGGACTCTGGACCCTATCTGCAGTATTCTTACGTTCGTGCGAATTCTGTAATCGAAAAAGCAGCGAAGGAAAATATTTTGCCGGATCCGCACCCAGAATCCGCACCGACCGAAATTTTTGAAATAGAAAAAATGCTCTACAGATTCCCGGAAATAGTTCTTCGTTCCGCATCAGAGTACGAACCGCACTACATTGCGAATTATCTTATAGAACTTGCCCGCGCGTTTAATGGTTTTTATGGCAATACTTTGATTGTAGATAAAAAAGACAAAACTTCTCCCTACAAAATAGCTCTGACTTTCGCGTTTTCTTTCGTAATGAAAAAAGGTCTCCGCCTTCTCGGCATCGAAGCCCCTGAAAAGATGTAGCTTTTTGTTTGTTGTTTTGGTATTATTCTTATATAAGCGCTGAAGGAGCAATCACTCCGGAGCTTCGGGAAGAAAACAAATAGAACCCGACGGGTAAGCCCGTTATAGCAGGCAATAAGGCCCGCCTTCGCTCTTTGAGCTAGGGCGTGGTGAAACAAGGTGGTACCACGAGGAAACTCGTCCTTGTATAGCAGGATTCTGCTATATAGTGACGAGTTTTTTGTATGGAAGAAAAAAGCACAATAAAAAAATCCGATGCTGCGCAAAGGGAGGAAAAAGTTCTAAAATTTTGGCGCGAGAATAAAATTTTTGAAAAGACCCTAGATAAAAAATCAGCCAAGGGAGAATTTATTTTCTACGAGGGTCCGCCGACAGCAAATGGAAAACCCGGAATTCATCACCTGGAGGCTAGAGCGTTCAAGGATGCAATTCCGAGATATAAAACCATGCGTGGCTATCATGTCCGACGCAAGGGTGGGTGGGATACGCAAGGACTTCCGGTGGAGCTTCAAGTAGAGAAAAAATTGGGGCTTAATTCAAAAAAAGCGATTGAAGAATACGGTATTGCTAAATTCAATCAAGAATGCAAAGAAAGTGTCTGGGAATATCTGGAAGTTTGGAATAAATTTACTGAACGAATCGGATTTTGGCTGGACCAAGAAAATCCATATGTGACATATAAAAACGATTATATTGAATCGGTTTGGAATGTAGTTAAAAAAATAAATGATCAGAAACTTCTCTATAAAGATTATAAAGTTGTGCCATGGTGTCCGAGGTGTGGTACAGCTCTTTCTTCTCACGAGCTTGCGCAGGGGTATGAGGACGTGAAAGACTTGTCGGTTTATGTGAGATTCAAACTTAAAAATAAACTCAAGTTTGAAGATGGAAAAGAATACACAGGATATATCTTAGCTTGGACAACAACCCCGTGGACATTGCCCGGAAACGTCGCGCTTGCTGTTGGGCCAAATATTAAATATGTTTTTGTAAAAATAAACAACGAAATAATTATTGTTGCTGAAGAGAGAAAAGGAATTTTAGGAGAAGATTTAGAGATTGTCACGTCATTCAATGGTGACGAGCTTGAAGGCTTAGAATACGAACCCCTTTTTCCTTTTTTTGCCGATACTATTACCGAGGTCGAGAAACCTAAATTAAAAAATGCATACAAAGTTTACCCTGCGGATTTTGTAAGTACCGAAGATGGCACAGGCATTGTGCATACGGCTGTAATGTACGGGCAAGACGATTTCGTGTTGGGCACGCAGGTTGGTTTGCCAAAGCATCACACAGTCAACCTCGAAGGGAAATTTATCAAAGGCACAGGATTCCTAGAAGGCAGATTTGTAAAAGAAAAAGATGAAAATGGCAAGCCGACTCTGGATGTGGATATTATTAAATATCTGACAGAGAAAAATTTATTTTTTAACAAAGAAAATTATCAGCACTCATATCCGCATTGCTGGCGTTGCCATACAGCGCTCATATACTACGCGCGAGATTCTTGGTATATAAAAATGTCTTCTCCTACGATTAAGAAACAATTAATTAGTGAAAATAAAAAAATAAACTGGGAGCCTTCATACATTCGCAATGGGCGCTTTGGTGAATGGCTAAGAGAAGTAAAAGACTGGGCAGTGTCCCGCGAACGTTATTGGGGGACGCCGTTGCCAGCGTGGATTTGCGATAAGTGCAATGAGAAGCATGTCATCGGCAGTTTAAAGGATCTTAAAAATCATACAAAGAAATCCAACAATAAATATTTTGTGATGCGGCACGGAGAGGCAGAAAACAACGCAAAAAATATTTATTCTTCAGATCAAAAGATTAATCACCTGACAGAAAAGGGTCGCGCGGAAGTTGTAAAAACAGCAAAGGCTTTAAAGAATAAAAAAATCACGAAGATATTTTCTTCACCATTTCTGCGCACCAGGGAGACGGCAGAGATAGTTGCTGACGTGGTTAACTTTCCGAAAGACAAAATTATTTATGATGGCAGGATTAGGGAATTAGAATTTGGCAACTTTTCGGAACGTTCGGCTCAGGACTATTGGGATTTTATGAAGGGCAAGACTTGGACGTTTGATACCAAAGTTCCAGGAGGGGAGAGTTTTCAGGATGGCAAACAGCGTTTCGGAGATTTTCTTTATGAAATTGATCAAAAGAATAAAGGTGAGAATATCCTTATAATTTCGCACGGTTTATCAGTTGAATTAATTCCGGCCGTCATTGAGGGAGCAGACAAAGAGCGCTCGCTCGAGATTTTTCATTCCAAAATAAAAAATAGAACAGCATCGCTTCACCGCGAACATGAATTTATTCCGCTTCCCCATAACGCGGAGTACGAACTCGATCTGCACAGACCGTATATTGATGATATTTCACTTGTTTGCAGTTGTGGCGGTAATTTGACACGAGTTCGCGAGGTCATGGATGTGTGGTTTGATTCTGGCTCGATGCCTTTTGCCCAAGATCATTATCCCTTCGATTTCGCTCAGGGTAAACCTTTTGCCCGCAAGAAATTACTTTACCCGGCTGATTATATTTGCGAAGCTATCGATCAAACACGTGGATGGTTTTACACCCTGCATGCGGTCGGGGTGCTTATGGGTCGCGGCAGAGCTTACAAAAATGTAATTTGTCTTGGACATCTGCTCGATGCTAATGGCAAAAAGATGTCTAAGTCCATCGGCAATGTCGTTGACCCATGGGAGATGATAGAAAAGTATGGCGTAGATACACTACGTCTTTGGATGTACTCTGTTAATCAACCAGGTGAGTCAAAAAATTTCGATGAAAAGACAGTACAATTGCTTCACCAGCAAGTTTTCGGATTGCTTTACAATGTGCTTGCGTTTTATGGTTTGTACAGAGATAAAAAATTAGAAAATAATAAGCAACCTAAATCCAAAAATATTTTAGATGTCTGGATTCTAATCAGATTAAATGAATTAATAGAACTTGCGACAGAAAATCTGGACAATTATAAATTACTGGAGCCGACAAGGGCGATACGGGATTTTATTGGCGATCTTTCCACTTGGTACCTGCGTCGTTCTCGGGAGCGGATAAAATCCGCTTCCGCTCAAGGCTCCAGCGAGACAAAGGAAGGAGAAGATGCGAGGATCACGCTTTACCATGTTTTAAAAACTCTTGCCAAAGTTATGGCTCCATTCGCGCCATTTTCCGCAGAAGATATATGGCTTGGATTGAAAAATGAAAATGATGCTGAGAGTGTGCATTTAGAAAAATGGCCTAATGCGGAGAAAGTGGACGAGAAAATTTTGAAAGATATGCAACTTACTAGAAACGTGGTTTCAGAAGCCTTGATGGTTCGTCAGGTGGAGAAAATACCAGTTCGTCAACCTTTGCAAAAACTTAAGATTCAAGATGTTAGATTAAAAAATAAAAATGAATTAATAAAATTAATTGCAGACGAAATTAATGTAAAAGAAATAATTTTTGACGGAAGAATGACAAAAGGTTTTGAGCTAGATATTACCATTACTCCAGGGTTAAAAGCTGAAGGCAAATACCGTGAATTTATGCGAGAATTGCAAGACAAACGCAAGGCGCTTGGATTAAATCCTGGAGACAGGATGGTAATGGGCATAGAGGAGATTTATAAAAAATATAAAATACTACCAAATCTCCAGGAACACATGCTCCGCGTAGCGGCAGTGGCATCTCTTATATGTGACAATTTCAGCGAACCGCTTCCGAAGGAAGACATTATTTCTGCGTGCCTGCTTCATGATATGGGGAATATAATAAAATTTAGATGGGATTCTCTATTAGAATCTTTACAACCCGAGGGTCTCGAGTATTGGCAGAAAGTGCAGAATGAATTTATCGAAAAATACGGAGAGAACGAGCACGAAGCGACAATTAAAATTGTGAAAGAACTTGGTTTGCCAGAAAATGTGGTTTTCATGGTGAATCAAGTTGATTTTTTAATTTCTTGCGACCATTTCAACAGTAATGATATGAGTATTAAGATAGTGAATTATGTTGACTGGCGCGTGGGTCCATATGGAATTATTTCTTATGACGAGCGGATGGATGAAGGGAAGAAAAGATATCAAAACAGGAAGGATAACATACTGAAAGAAGAAGATCGCAATAAATTAGTCGCTTGTGGCAGGGGAATAGAGAAACAAATTTTTGCCAAATGTAAAATCAAGCCGGAAGATATAAATGATGAATCCGTAGCATTAATAATCCAAAAATTACGAGAGTTTGTGATTAAATAGAAGAAATTTTTATGCATCATATTTATCACACGGAGGGAATAATATTGGGCAGTAGAAATTTCAGGGAAGCGGAAAAATATTATTCTATTTTCACCCACGATCTGGGAATGATAATGGCTTCAGCTTCGGGTGTGCGGAAAATGTCCTCAAAATTGCGCTTTGTATTACAAGATTTTTCCTATATTAAAATCGACCTTGTGCAAGGCAAAGATCTTTGGCGGGTAACGAACGCATCAAAGACAAATTTTCTCGAACGAATAACCAAACAACCAGAGCACTTCGCGGTTTTTGTGAATATTGCGAATTTACTGAAGCGTTTACTTGCCGGCATCGAACCCAACAAGGATTTATTTATTGATCTCTTGAATGGCTTATCTGTTTTAGAAAAAGTCGAGACAAAGGAAGACTTACGAAACATGGAAGCGATTATAGTTCTCCGTATGCTTAGCAATCTGGGGTATATCGGAGGGAATGAGACTTTACAGAATTTGATTAAATCTCCCTTTGAGGAGGATTTAATATTTGAAATTTCAAAAAGCAGAACCAAAGTGCTTTCAGCCATCAACAAGGCGCTCAAAGAAACACATCTGTAAAATATGGTATAATTCCGTCCATGCCGCCTAATGATAAGGATAAATTAAATAGAATAGAAGAGCTTAAAAATAAGCTCTTCAGTAAAAATTATCAGACAAAGATGGAACATAGAGATAATTTTACTCATTCAAGCAAGAATGATGTGCCAGATTCTTGGAAAGTTGATATAAAAGACAAACTGAAGCCCAGGGGAAATTTATTCGCGCAAACTGCCTTATTAAAGAATTTTTTTATCTTTTCTGTAGCTTTTTTTGTTTTGACGCTCCTTTACGCTTCTTACGTATTTTTTATCGGAGGCAATACTGTGTCCAAAGAAAATATAGATATATCTATATTAGGAAATACTTTTACTGCGGGCGGGGAAGAGCTTTCGCTCGTTATTGGAATTACAAATAAAAATAGTTCTTCACTTGACCTGGTTGATCTTGTCGTAGAATATCCTAAAAGTTCTCAAAGTTCTCAAATCGATTCGTCTAATCAAATCGAGAGGCTTCGTGTATCGTTGGGGACGATTCCTTCCGGGGTAGTAAGAAATGAGAGTGTGAAAATGGTGCTTTTCGGAGAACAAGGTAGTACTATACCTATAAAAATCTCCATTGAATACAGAGTAGAGGGGTCAAATGCGATTTTCGTAAAAGAAGAACCCTACAAAGTCTCCATAAATTCCACGCCGATAAATCTTTTTGTTGATGCGCCTCTTTCGATAAGCCCGAATCAAGAGATCATTTTAGATGTTAAAACTGCGTTAAACTCCACCAGACCAGCTTCAAAAATACTTCTCAAGGTTGATTATCCCGCCGGATTTAAGTTCATGTCATCTAAGCCGTCACCCTACCTCGGTAATAATATTTGGAATTTAGGAGATCTTGCCCCGGGCGCTGAACGCAACATTTCAATAACTGGTAAAATGCTCGATGTTTTTGAAGGAGAAGAAAAAACCTTTCGTATATGGAGCGGATCTCAATCCAGCAAAGATAAATCAATGATTGATGTTGTTTTTAACTCTCTTTCTCACACTGTTGCGGTAAAAAGACCTTTCGTAGAAGCGAAGCTTTTTATCAACGGCACATCGGAGAGAGAATACGCGGTAAACTCAAATACTGCGCTTAATGGTGAAATTCGTTTCACAAACAATTTAGAAACAAAAATAAATGACCTAGAAATTAAAGCGAAAATTACAGGAAATGCGGTTGATCGCAAGACAATTAATGCGCGGCAAGGTTTCTATAATTCAGCTGACAACGTCATTGTTTGGGATAAAAATTCCATAAGCAAATTAAGAGAAATAAACCCAGGGGATTCCGAATCAGTATCCTTTTCTCTTTCTCCACTCTCGTTGTTTTCCGGCAACGGAATACTTTCTGCTCCAACTATCAATATTGAGGTATCTATTTTCGGCGAACAATCAGTCGAAGGCTACGAAAATAAAGATTTAAGCAATTTTGAATCTTCAACCATCCGAATTATTTCTGATGTTGGATTTGTGGCTAAAGCGCTTTATTATTCTGGACCTTTCACGAATAAAGGTCCTATACCGCCGAAAGTTGAGACAGAAACGACATACACCATTGTCTGGACTCTATCTAATAGCGCAAATAATATTTCCAAAGCGCAGATAAATTCCAGCATTCCATCGTGGATGCGCTTTGTGGGACTTATTTCTCCCGCCAGCGAAGATCTAGTGTATAATCCATCTACTAGGGAAATAGTTTGGAATATAGGAAATATTCCCAAAGGCACTAATATTACCGTGGCAGGCAGAGAAGTTGCTTTTCAGGTGGTAATTTCTCCTTCGTCTTCTCAAGTCGGCTCTATTCCGGTTATTATCAATGATGCGACTTTGACCGGGCACGATGATTTTGCTAATGTGGGTGTGAAGGTGAATAAAGTCCGGTTGAATGCCAGTCTTTTTAACGATCCACTATTTTCTTCTTCCGGAGGAGTGGTTGTAGAGTAGAATTAAGTGGCTATAAAGTTCATAAAGTGTAAAGTTATAAACTAAAAATGAAGAAAGAAGACGATA
>JBBUFT010000080.1:0-1016 GCA_038078035.1 Patescibacteria group bacterium | reverse complement strand
TGTTATAACTTGTAAGATTTTTACCTTCTTCCTTTATACTGTCCACTACTAGTTTTATAGTTTTTGATTCTTCTTCAGTTGGGGTGTATTCTTTTTTGCAAAAAGTGCAAAGAATACGGACTAGGCGTTGAGCCATAGAAAGGGATAAGGCTGAGACTAAAATTTTCGGGTTTACTCCAAGGTCAATAAGGCGAGGGATAACACCAGCGGCATTGTTGGTATGAAGCGTCGAGAAAACCATGTGGCCAGTCAAGGACGACTGCACTGCGATTTCTGCCGTATCTCCGTCACGGATTTCTCCAACCATGATCACGTCCGGGTCTTGTCGCAATGCCGAGCGTAACCCTTCAGGAAAAGTGTAGCCTCTTTTCAGATTTATTTGCGTTTGAGTTATGCCGACTAAATGGTACTCCACCGGGTCCTCGATTGTGATTATATTTATTTCCGGTGAATAAATTTTTCGTAAAAATGCGTAGAGAGTCGTAGTTTTACCAGAGCCCGTCGGACCCGTGACCAGGATCAAGCCATTTGGCTTTTTTATCTGGTCTTGAACAATCTTAAAAAGATATGGTTCAATACCCAATTTTTCAAATTCTACCTGGATGGATTTCGGATCCAATATGCGCATGACAATTGCTTCACCATATGCTCCCGGGATTAAGGAAACACGGATATTTATTTCTTCATCTTTTTCCATAATATTAAAACGTCCATCTTGAGCCACCTTTGAAGTTAATTTCATTCCAGACAGGAGTTTGATGCGCGAATTAAGCAGGCGATATACATCCGATCCAAAAAAGTTTATATCCTGAAGCACCCCATCGAGTCGAAGACGCAATCTACTTCTGTCTTTTTCCGGTTCTATATGCACATCAGAAGCGCGGATTGCGATCGCTCCAGCCAGAATTATTTCAAGCAGACGAGAAATCCTATGAATTTTGTTTGCTTCCAAAGTTTCTACTACTAATTTTTCAATGTCTTGGATGTGGTGTATATTCTTTGCTGTATTTGTCAAA
>JBBUFT010000079.1:0-5239 GCA_038078035.1 Patescibacteria group bacterium | reverse complement strand
GGACAGCGGGGGGAGAAATTACTGTAACCGCCACCGTTGATACTGAAGTTGTTAAGCCTGATTTGGGACAAGTTATAGTGAAGTTATTTGTCCCAGAAACTAAGCCTGTTACAAGCTGAGAATTTGTGGCCGCTGTTCCTTTGGAACCTGTCCAACTTGCATTTGCAGGTGATGCTGAGGCAGTACAACTGTCCGGAAGATTCCTGCTGTCACTACCATTAGTCATTGACCAGGTCAATGTGGTTGAATTTGTGGGTAAGGTCATAGAAGTTGGCGAAGCGGTAAGAGTAACCCTGTGGTTCACATATACACTAGCCACTGACTCCCAAGGGGGCTGATCATAATAATTACATTGGATACGATAAGAATGATGCCCCGCAACCAAACCTGTCATGGTTTGAGACCCTCCAGTAGCTGGGAATTTGTATCCGGGCCATGGTTCACTTTGAAGAGGTGCAGAAAGAAGATCGGCATATACGCTAGCTAAACCCGAAAAGGGGGGGCTACCCATAGGCCCCGCTGACCAGGTTAATGTGGTTGAATTTGTGGGCAAGGTCATAGTCCCCGGCGAAGGAGTGAGGGAACAAAAAGCAGCATTGGCAACTTTGAAATTAATAAATAGGGAGAAAACAGCAAGAGACGACACAAACAAAAATCTAAATAGTTTCTTGTTTAAAATTTTCATAATTATTCTAATGAGATAATGTTGCAATTATCCGCTATTAATTTTAATAAATATATACTTGAATACAGTATAACACTATAATATGCATTAAGAGTAGCAATCTGTGGATAATGCATAAAACAAAGGTAGGGTATTGCTTTAAAATAGGGCTTGTGATAGGCTTAATTACGTGTAAGTCCTGTCGCAACAGGGCTTTTTTTAATAAAAACCAAATAAACATATGTTGGACTTAAAAACATTCAAATCTGCACTGGAACAATTAGAAGAAGAAAGGAAAATTCCAAAAGAAAAAATATTAGAAGCCATAGAGCAAGCAATGGCCGCTGCTTATAAAAAAGATTATGGCAAAAAAGGTCAGATTATAAGAGCAAAATTTGATCTAGAAACTGGAAAAACTGAATTTTTTCAGGTAAAAATCGTGGTAGATGAAACCATTGCGATAATTGGGGGTGGCAACGAAAATGAAAAATCTGCCCGCGTAAACGGAGAATATTCTGTGAATGAGACTGGTGACGAACGGGCCCATTTCAACGCAGAGCATCACATAATGTTAGAAGACGCGAAGAAAATAAAAAAGGGAGTAGAATTAAATGATGAAATTATCTTCCCGCTTGATGGAAAAGATGATTATGGACGTATCGCCGCTCAAACCGCCAAACAAGTCATAATTCAAAAAATCCGTGAAGCTGAACGCACGTCTATTCTAGATGAATACGGCACGAAAGAAGGAGAAATAATCTCTGGTGTTGTGCAGAAAGTCGAAAGAGGAAATGTTTATATAGATTTCAACCGCGCAACGGGAATCTTGCCTGCTGAAGAACAAATCCCGGGAGAATTTTGGGAGCGAGGTCATCGCGTGAGAGCATATCTCTATTCAGTAGAAGACATGCCTAGGGGGATTAATCTGCGGCTGTCCCGCACGCATCCAAAGTTTGTAGAAAAACTTTTTGCCATAGAAGCGCCAGAAATCCAAAATGGAATTGTTGAAATAAAATCAGTTGCCAGAGAACCCGGCGCTCGTTCTAAAATTGCCGTATTTTCAAACGACGAACATATTGATGCGGTCGGTTCCTGTGTAGGACAAAAAGGAACGCGAGTAAATACAATTACCTCTGAGTTAGGGGGAGAAAAGATTGATATAATTCCTTGGTCAGAAAATCCAAAAATTTTTGTTACTAATTCTCTTTCTCCGGCAAAAGTTTTATCTATCGAAATTGACGAGAAAGAACATAAGGCTACGGTGGAAGTATCGGACGATCAGTTATCTTTGGCTATCGGAAAAGGCGGGCAAAATGTGCGCCTAGCAGCTAAACTTACTGGCTGGAGGATAGATATAAAGGGTGACGGCTTGTCTCCACAAACAGAAAAGGTGCCAACTGAAGATACCGATGTTGAAAAAACTGAGGAATAGGATTACAATGGGACCATGGCAAATATAAATCATAAACCTTCAAAATTAATGCTGAACTTATTGCATGTTTTACCTGCGTTCGTGGAAAAAAAAGACGATGTAATAAATACTATTGTTGAAATAAATTCTGGCAGTATTAATAAATATGAATTGATCACAGAATCGGGGCAGTTGAAGCTTGATCGCGTCGGATATTCATCGCTCGCTTATCCATTCGCTTACGGAGCTATCCCGCAAACTTGGGATTATGACGGCGACCCGCTTGATGTCGAAATAGTGAATGTCATAGAACCACTAGTGCCTGGCTGTTTAGTAGAAGCCCGCATTATCGGCGTGATGAAATTCGAAGATGCAGGAGAAGTTGATGACAAGATAATTGCCGTGCTTTCGGATGATCGCAGAAGCGAACACATTAAATCAGTCGAAGACTTGGGAGAGCAATTCAAAAAAGAATCTACATATTTCTGGGAACATATAAAATATCTCAAGAAACCCGGAACGGGCGTTACTAAAGGTTTTTTTGACAAAAAAGAAGCAATAAAAGTAATTAGGGAATGTGAAGAAAGATATAAAGATATCTACTTGAGTAAATTCGAATGAGTGATGTATAATTAAAGCAGGTCAGTATTATTATAAATTTTTATAAAAATTATGAAAAAATATGTTGGTTTGTTTGTTGTTCTGTTAATGACATTTGCCATAGCTACTGTAGCAAGAGCAGAAGATGCTGTTGGAGAAACTCCATCGCGACCCGGAGTAGAGTGGAGGGAGGAAATGAAAACAAGGAGAGAAGCTTTTTTGGACAGTTTAAAGAAAAACAGAGAAACTTTTTTGACAGAGTTAAAATCAAGAAAAGAAAAATGGAAAACTGTCAGAACTGAGACGAAAAGAATGTTCTGCGAAAAAGCGGAAGAAATAATGACCAGAAGGTTTGAAACAGTCATGGCGCAACTTGAGAGATTCCAAGCAAAAGTTGGTGACATAATAGACAAATTGGAAGCGGATGGCAAAAACACAACTCTGGCAGAGGAAGCTTTAGACCTTTCGGAGTCGAAATTGGCTGATGCGAAGGGAAAACTGGCAGAAACCAAAAGTCTAGTGCCAGATGATTGCAGTGACATGACTCCTGAACTTTTCGGAAAGATAAAGCTCGGCATTCGGGAAGCCAAAGATTTATTGAAGGAGTCAAGGGAAGCTCTTCACCGAGCTATTCAGGAAATAAAAAATCTAAGGGTGGAAGATGCTCAGGATGATAATGATAATGAAAACAACGAAAATACAGAATAAAAAAAACATTAAAAATTTTAAGAAATAATTTTATGGAACCAGAACAAAAATCAAACGGCGCTTTAACGGGTTTAATAATTATAATCATCATCCTGGTGCTTGGCGGGATTTATCTTTGGAAAAGTAGTGTGAAAGAAGAAGTAACGCCAGTCGGGTTGGAAAATGATATATCTGGAACTCCCGATGACACTGCCAGCCTTGAGGCAGATGTAAATAACATTGATCTTGAAAGTTTGGATAGTGAAATCTAGCGGACTCAAAAACACTTGTCCTGTACTAAATTTTAATCAGGTCATATAACCAAAAATAGACAAACTATACAAAATAGTATAGATTTGTTGTTGTGATTATAAATAAAATTTTAGTACTGGGATGCAGGTAACTGTAAGAAAACTTCCAAAAAGCGAGGTAGAAATTGAGGGAGAATTGGATGCCGAGTTGTTCGAAACTTATTACGTCCGAGCCTTAAAGAAAATCGGGGAGAATTTAGAAGTTGATGGGTTCCGAAAAGGTAAAGTGCCGGAGAACATTCTGGCTTCCAAAATTCCAGAAATCAATATCTTGGAAGAAATGGCGCAGATAGCCCTAAATGAGCACTATCCCAAGATAATCGAGCAAGAAAAAATTGATGCTATTAGCCGGCCAGAAATTTCTATCACAAAGCTGGCTCGCAAAAATCCATTGGGTTTCAAAATAAAAACCGCCGTCTTGCCTGAAATAAAGCTTCCTGATTATAAAAATCTGGCAAAACAAATAATTTCCAGTATTACAGAGAAGGAAAAAGAAGTCACTGTTACAGACGACGAATTAGAAAACACTATCCTGGACATCAGAAAATCCAGAGCGCCGAAAATCCATATGAAAGATGCCCTAAACACTTCAGCAGAAGCGTCGGGCGATCCAGCTCCGCTGGATTTAGCCGAATTCAATGATGAATTTGTAAAAGCCCTTGGACCATTCCAAAACGTCGAGGATTTCAAGACAAAATTGAGAGAAAATATAAAATTGGAAAAAGAAAATCAAATAAAAGAAAAAACTCGACTCAAGATAATAGAAAAAATACTAGACGGTAGTGCCATTGAGGTACCAGATATTTTAATTGAAATAGAATTAAATAAAATCCTGCAAAGAATGGAATCCGACATTACTCAGATGGGGCTGAAATTCGAAGATTATTTAAAACATCTCAATAAAACTATTGAGAACTTAAGAGGAGAATTCAGAACAGATGCCGAGAAGAAAGCCAAATTAGCCCTGGCTCTAAGCGAGATGGCAAAAATTGAAAAAATAGTGGCGCCGGAGGAAGAGATTGCCAATGAAGTAGCACATATCCTGGAACACTACAAAGATGCCGACCCCGAGCGCGCCCGCATGCATGCTGAAAGTGTCCTCACTAATGAGAAAATATTCCAGTTTTTAGAGAGTCAGTAACTTTTTCTATTTGTAAGCAAGTATTTTCGCTCCATTCGTGGAAGCAATTTTGACCAATTCATCGAGATTGTAATATCGGCAAGCTTCTTGCAGAAGTCGTAATTCTATCCACATATCGCCATCCACGAATGGTTCGTAAAAATCAGCTATGTTATCAACTCCGAGACCAACAAGTACGCCGGCTTCAAGCATTTCAGGAACATTCGCAATGGAGTTGTGAACTGGAGCCATGTATTGATCAAGCTGGCGCATAGAAATGACCGCCGATGGACATACAACAACAGGAATTCCGAGCTCTGCCATTTCTTTGTAAATCTTCATGCGATATTCTTTCGGCTGAGCAGATACAGAAATAGCATGTATGGCAACTGTTCGGCCTTGATAACCATGTCGTTTGACTGCAGCGATTAATTTTTCCGTGTCTC
>JBBUFT010000078.1:0-1254 GCA_038078035.1 Patescibacteria group bacterium | reverse complement strand
TTTTGAACTGCGCCCTTTTGTCCGTTACGGAGATTTAATTAATCCGACCAATGAAGCCGAGTTAAAATTACATTTTGATCTTCCCTAACCTCTCCTAACCACATCTCTACGATCGTCACATAAAGAAATAAAATTGGTTGATAATAATTGCTAAATAACTCGCCGACGCGGGCTTTTTTGTAGATTTTCATTCAAACTTTTTGAGTATGAAAAACCTACACAAAAAGTTAGGGTGCAAACACCGGTTTTGGGTTAAGTTTGGTGGACGAAGAAGAAAGTGTAAAATCTGTGGTCAAACCTGGCGGACATACCGGCATAAAAGAGGTCGGGGTCGGAAACGAGAAACTCCAATCTTTGGCAAATACATTAGTGGTGGCTTACCGACTTTGACCTACTATGCCAAACAGAAAAAAGTTTCGGCTCGCTCTTTGTCATACCGTCTAGAAAAACAGCGAGATGTTTTTATCAAAAGAACGCTTTGGCCCGAAATCCCCAAAGGATCCTTGATTCTCATCGCCGACGCTTTCCTGCACCAAATTCAACACGAGTAGTGGCATACCACTTACCTGGTGCTTGTTCGATCAATCACCGCCGACAAAGCCATCATTCTGCCACCATATTTTGCCCCAGGAAAAGAGGGGGTGGTAAATTGGTACAAAACCCTTGAACAAATACCGCCTGAGGCTCGGGAACGCGTCAAAGCCCTTGTTTCTGATGGCCATCGGGGAACGGTCACTTACGCCAAGAGTTATGGTTGGGTCTTGCAACGTTGCACTTTTCATTTACTGGCGGCCATGCAAGGTCGACGATCCAGGAGGAAATACAGTTTCCACCGGGACGAAGGGAATTTAATTTATGAATTAACCAGATCAATTCTCATTGAAATCGATCCGGTTAAATTCTCTCGCCTTTTATCTGAACTGGAAGCTCTCGGTTGGCAAACCAAGTCCAAACAATTAAAAACCATCGTTAGTGGTTTTGTCAGATGGGTTGATAATTATCGGTCTTGGCTTATTTATCCCAAGCTTGAATTACCAGATACCTCAAACAGCGCCGAATCAATGATTGGTATTTTTGAGAAATTTCATTCTCGATCACACGGCTTCAAGAGCCTCCAATCTTTAGAGAAATGGGTAACCGCTATTTTGAAATATCGGCAAGAAATTTTTTGCCGGGCGAAAAAGAAAAAACAACCGAATTAACTTCTTTAGGCCGCGGGAGTGATGATTATGAGATAGGAAATGGCGGGTCCAA
>JBBUFT010000077.1:0-3403 GCA_038078035.1 Patescibacteria group bacterium | reverse complement strand
AACGCTAAAAGTTTCTAACTTTTTTTCTGGTATGGTTACGGGTTCATCAACGGGGATTCTTTTCCCATCTTTGTCGTAACGAAAACGTGCGGTCATTGTCCCGCGCCAGTCAAACTCTTCGTTGATTCCATCAGGATAAGATTTACGATCTATTGTTTTTCCATCAGCGAAGTAAACTATGATGGTTCTATCAGGAAGAATTTCTTGATACATCGTCCCATCCTCTCTGAAAGATTTTTCTGTCCCACTTGGCAACCTTTCCCATTTTAGTTGACCGTCTGGGTAATATTTCTCGGTAGCTGTGTCCACAGGTCTTGCGGGTACAACTTCTGGCGGTTGCCCAGTGGGAGGTGGAGCAGGTGGTTTAAGTGTCGCCTCTGGTAGGGTCGTTTTTGGCGTAAATTCAACAACCAAATTTGGACCAACTATCTGAATGCTCGAGACTTTTTTATTATGCTTTTTCTCAAAATACTCTCTCGTGTCATTAGTGAAATTGGAAAATGCTTTCTCAACATCTGGGCGCGCAAGGAGGTTGGCATCAATTTCGAGATCTGGTATAGCAACGCAGTTGCTAGTATTTACTATTGTTCCCCTTACTGATGGTTTTCCTCCCACAAATCCAGCATCAAGATCAAGAGATAACCGCACTTTTCCGGCAACTGGCACAAGATCTAGTTTTACAATTTTTGCTTTTTTGCCAGCCATTACAGAAATAAAAATTTCTTTTGCTTCTTCAATCCCGAGGGAAAGGGGGTTGTTTTCTTCGGGTGAATCCGGTTGCCAGTTATCCATAATGTATTTTATTATAAAACCTTTAACTCCTAATCCCTAACTTTTTCCCTGGAACCATGTAAATTACACACCTTTTCGCTCCTTTTGTCAATTTCTCGCCCAGTTTTTGCTACAAAAAGTTTTCCACAGAGGTTTCTTGTCCGATTGACTTTGGTCTCTTTTTGGGCTATCCTAGAAGTATAGTTCTGGAGAGAAGTACGGTACAAATTGGCTGAATGAGAGGCATGACAGTAACCATCGCGAGAACCTTTGTTTGCAGTACATATTGGTCGTCCTGTAATTCTACCCTTATTTTCTAATGTCTAATTAGGGCTGAAAAGGATATCTTGCGGTATTTCGTTTGTTTTATAAAATCCCTATTTAAAATATTAAACTTTATTTCAGTCTTTTCCCTGTTTTTTGGGACTTTTTTTGTCTTCTTATTTACACCCCTCTTAGTTTATGCCTCTTTTTTCTCTTCGATTTTGGGTGATGAAGCCCATGCGCAGACAGACACCTCTACCCTCCTAGGGTCGAACAATAATTCACAGACAATGGCGCTTCTAGAAGCGAATGTTTTTTCTATTTCAACTTCTAAAGATCAAAAGAGTAAAGATGATGAGATTGATGAAAGTGTCAACGTAAATATTGTCTCTGGCAATGCTCTCGTACCCATGGCTGGTCCTGTAGATGTCTTAAGGGACGTGGGCGGCATCGATGTCCTTGATGCTTCATTTGATGATGAAGCCAGTGTTTATGTAGTCAGGAAGGGTGACTCAGTATCTGCCGTAGCTTCAATGTTCGGTGTTTCTGTAGACACTATTTTGGCTGGCAATGACATGAAAAAAGGCCAAAAGCTTGTAGAGGGCGATGTGCTTTTCATCCTTCCGATTTCGGGCATCGAACACACTGTTGTAAAGGGGCAAACACTGCAAAGTATTGCGAAAATGTACAAAGTGGATATAGATGATATTGTTTTTTACAACGATATTGACAAAGATGCAAAACTCGCAATAGGGGACAGACTTATTATCCCGGATGGTATTCTTTTAGACGAAGGTTCCACTGTAAGTTCAAAGTCCGGTTCTCAAAATGCAGGGTATTATGCAACTAGTACTTTAAGAAACGCAACTGGGTATTTCATTAATCCAGTTCCTAATTTTAAAAGAAAAAGTCAAGGATTGCATGGTCCGGGTCGTCGAGGGATAGATTTAGCTGCTCCGACTGGCACACCGATCTATGCTTCAGCCTCTGGAATAGTGCTTCTAGCTCGAAACGGCTACAACGGAGGATATGGCAACATGGTTATTATCCAGCACCCGAATGGCACAAAGACACTTTATGCGCATATGTCTAAATCAGCGACTTCTACGGGGGCAAATGTAGCTCAAGGGGAACTAATTGGATACGTCGGTTCTACGGGTCGCTCTACCGGACCACATCTACACTTCGAAGTTTTCAACGCTAAAAATCCAGGGGCTGATTGGTCCTGGAAGCAGTAAAACTCCTTTTCCCAAAATATAGAATTGTAAAATTTTAGAGCACGGATATTTTTTCTTGCCTCGCCATGGCGGGGTGAACTAAAAAATTCCTCGTGCGGGGGTCTGCTGGAAAGCAGACGACGCGCTCCCAAGTCTCCAAAATCTTACAATTCTATATTTATTTGCCTAGATCCTTACTCGACGAAAGTCAGAGCAACCATAGCTAAAACTCCAGCCACGACTGCGAAAATTTGCGCAATTGAATATTCCACCTTTTTCGTTTTTTGAAGTTCGGGGATTAAATCTGCGACTGCTATATATATAAATCCTCCGGCGGCAATGGGCAAAATCCACAAAATTATGTTCTGCTCTTTGCCTAATAAAAATATTACCAAGACTCCAGCAATGGCGAAAAGCGCCGAAAGAAAGTTGAGCCACAAGGCGCGCATTTTAGTGTATCCGGCGTGCAGAAGAACAGCAAAATCACCAATTTCCTGTGGAATTTCGTGCAGAATGACAGCCAGGGTTGTGGCAATGCCGATGGGAATACTCACGAAAAAACTTGCTCCAATAATCATTCCATCTATGAAATTATGTATGCCATCAGAAAACATAACGAGCTTTCCCATTGGATGAACATGGGACTCTTCTTTATCTTCTCCGTGATGATGCCAATGAAGAAATTTTTCTAAAATAAAGAAAACAACAATACCTAAAATTATTGAAATACTAACAAACAAACTGTTTTCTACCCCTCCCAGAGCTTCCGGAATCAGGTGTATAAAAGCATCTCCCAATAGCGCTCCGACAGCCAGGCTTATAAAAATAGAAATATATTTTCGTATGATTTCTTCCTTTAAGGAAAGTGAAAAAACTCCTACTAAAGAAACTAAGCTTACCACGATAACACTAGCAAAGGCGTAAAAATATATTTCTATCATGTGCGGGATACCGGAGTCGAACCGGTCACCACAGTTTGGAAAACTGTTATTTTACCGATAAACTAATCCCGCAATATCCCCATATTATCATAAAATCTTATTTCTCCAAGATATTTTTGAATTCTCTTAATTCTTATGTTATAGTGAAAAAGTTTCAACTACGGGCCGTAGTATATCGGTTGTACAAGTGCTTTGGGAGCATTTAGGCTG
>JBBUFT010000076.1:0-1429 GCA_038078035.1 Patescibacteria group bacterium | reverse complement strand
TTTTTTGAAGCTTTAAAAATCCTGAAATTCTCGGCTCGACAGCCTCGAAACCCCTTCAAAATTTGTACAAAAAAGAGTTTTGTGAAAATAAAAAAATATGTGATATAGTGTAGCCATGCGAGATAAACTCGTAGAAAAATTAATAAAAGGGGAAGAAAAGAGGCAGAGAGAAGGGCTGGAACTTATTCCGTCGGAGAATTACGTGTCGCAAGATGTTTTAGAAGCGAATGGTTCTGTTTTCACAAACAAATATTCCGAAGGCTATCCGGGAAGACGCTATTATGGCGGGCAGGAATTTACAGATCAGGTTGAACGGCTAGCTATCGAACGCGCTTGTAAACTTTTTAAGTGCAAGTATGCCAATGTTCAGCCACATTCTGGAGCTCCCGCAAATTTAGCTGTGTATGCGGCATTACTAGAGCCTGGAGATACGGTACTTGGGATGGATTTGTCTCATGGCGGACACTTGACTCACGGACATCCGATGACTCTTCCAGCAAAAATTTATAAATTTGTTACATATAAAATGAAGAACCCAGAAACAGGTGAAATTGATTATGAAGACCTGCGTAGGGTTGCCCTAGAACATAAGCCTAAAATAATTCTTGCGGGATTTTCGGCGTATTCACGAACTCTTGATTACAAAAAATTTGTAGAGATTGCTCATGAAGTAGGTGCTATCACCATGGCAGATATGGCGCACATTGCCGGGCTCATTGCGGCAGGTGTTCTAAGAAATCCCTTTGATGACGGCTTTGATATTATCACTTCTACTACTCACAAGACGATGCGTGGTCCTCGCGGAGGCATGATTCTAACTCGCGAGAGCGAAGAAATCGCAAAAAAAATTGATAAATCAATTTTCCCCGGCATACAAGGTGGTCCGCACATGCAAACTATTGCCGCGAAAGCTGTCGCTTTTCAAGAGGCAATGACGCTAAAGTATAAAATATACGCAAAACAGATTTTAAAAAATGCCAAGGCAATGGCAGAGGTTTTAAAGAAAAATAAAATCCGAATGATTGGCGGAGGCACAGATAATCACCTTATCTTAGCTGATGTTTTTGGCTCTTTGGGAGTGACAGGCAAAGAAGCCCAGACGGTGCTCGATGAAGTGGGGATAACACTGAACATGAATTCTATTGCTGGGGACACCAGAAAGCCGTTAGACCCGTCAGGAATCAGATTCGGAACTCCAGCAATAACTACTCGAGGGTTTAAAGAGAAGGAGTGCAAAAGAGTTGCTGAACTTATGATCAAGACACTAAAAAATAAAGATAATAAAAAAATAAAAGATTCCGTGCACAAAGAAATAAAGACTCTTGCCAAAAAGTTTCCGATACCAAAGAGGTTTGTGTAAAGGTTTATGTTAAAAGATGAAATTATTTTAATAACTGGATCTTCATCGGGTATTGGCACCGCGACTGCC
>JBBUFT010000075.1:0-8061 GCA_038078035.1 Patescibacteria group bacterium | reverse complement strand
GCAGGCATGTCAAAGGCAAATTTCAGCACTTGGTTCAAAAACACTTCTATTATAAGGGAAGATGCGGGAATTATTTATATTGGAGTACCAAATGAATTTGTTCGTGACTGGCTTATGAACAAATATCACAAACTAATCACGAAAACTATAGCCGATGCATACGAAAACATGCGCGCGGTTGAATATGCCATATCTAAAATAGAAAATAAAAAGCAAGAACTGCTGACGGCAAGCGAAACTGAACTCTATGTGAACAAAGAATTGCCTTTAAAAGATTTATATATAAATCCGGAAGATAATTTGAACCCACGTTACCATTTTAATTCTTTTATCGTTGGAACTTTTAATGAGTTGGCGTATGCCGCAGCTCAAGCGATCATTGACAACCCCGGTACAAAATATAATCCATTTTTTGTTTATGGGGGTACGGGCTTGGGAAAAACTCATTTGATCCAAGCAGTAGGAAACACAATAAAAGAAAAGTACCCGAGCAAAAAAGTGCACTATCTAACTTTGGAAAAATTTGCCACCGATTTCGTAAATTCATTGCAGGGAAATAAAGCAAACTCTTTCAAGGAAAAATATCGCAAGTATGATCTTCTGATCATCGATGATATCCAGTTTATCGGCAAAATGGAAAAAATACAGGAAGAACTTTTTCACACATTCAACACCTTTCACGAAAACAACAAACAAATTATCTTTTCCTCTGATAAACATCCTAATTATATTCCGGAATTGGCAGAACGTTTGAAATCTCGTTTCTCTGCCGGTATGATAGTGGACATTTCCGAACCAGAATATGAGTCTCGCCTCGCAATTCTGAAAGTAAAATTAAAAGAACAAAACATTGATTTAGACCAAGAAATCATGGAATATGTCGCGAGCGCTGTAGAGGGTAATATTCGTGAATTAGAAGGAAGTTTAAATATTATTGTATGCCAATATCGTTTAAAAAACAGACCTTTAACCCTTCCTGAAGTCAAAAGCCTGCTTAAAAATAACATGAAGCCTAAGAAGAATATTGCAATAAAAGATGTTGTAAAAATAGTAAGTGAGCACTATCAATTGGAAGAAGCCTCAATTTACGAAAAAACTAGAAAAAAAGAAATTGTGAAAGCGCGACAAGTGGTAATGTATCTCTTGCGAGAAGACTTTAATGTGTCATACCCGCTGATTGGACAAAAATTGGGTGGAAAAGACCACACAACGGTGATTCATTCCTGCTTAAAGATTAAAACTGACTTGAAAAACGACCCACAACTTCTGCAAGAATTAGAACAAATAAGAATTATGTTTAAATAAGCAAGAGTTACCATAAATTATTAGACTTGAATTAAAAACATTTTTCTAAGAATACTTATATAAAATAATATAAAAACAACTTATCCACTTATCAACACATGTATTAGTATTAATAAATTAAATTAAAAGAATATAAACATATGAAACTAGAATGCCAAGTTGAAAAGATTAAAAGCGGGATTTTACAGGTTGAAAAAATTACTGGTAAAAATCTCACTCTGCCAATTCTAAACTCCATTCTTTTAATTGCCTCATTTAAATCTTTAAAACTCAGATCTACAAACTTGAGTCTTGGAATTGAAGTCGAAATTCCAGCAAAAGTAGAAAAGGAGGGGATTGTTGCTGTATCTGGGTCGGTATTAGGGGGTATTTTTTCAAATGTTTTCCAGAATGAAAATGTCTACCTCGAAGACCTTGGCGGAAATTTATTAATAAAAACAAAAAAGAGCCAGATAAAATTAAAATGCCAACCGCACGATGACTTTCCGACGATACCCAAAGTTGCCGGAACAATTTTCGAAATAGAAGCGAAAAAATTAATAGACGGTATAAAATCAGTGTATTATAGCTCATCTCCATCTGATATAAAACCCGAAATTTCAAGTGTTTTTATTTACTCTTTAGATAATGACCTGGTTTTTGTTTCCACGGACTCTTTCAGATTGGCCGAGAAAAAAATTAAAACAAAGAGGCTTGAGGAAGTTCCAGGTATTCTTATCCCGTTTAAAAATGTTTCTGAAATATTAAGAGTTTTTGGAGAGTTTGCTGGTGTTATAGAAGTTTGTTTCAATAAAAACCTAATTTCTTTTTCAACGGGGGATACTTATCTGACTTCGAGAGTTATTGACGGGATTTTCCCCGACTATCGCCAGATCATTCCTAAAGGCTCAGAGACTACCGCGGTGGTTCTCAAACAGGATTTACTCAATGCGCTAAAACTTTCGAATATCTTTTCAGACAAGCTCAACCAAGTTAACCTGAAAATTTCACCAAAAGAAAAAATTCTTGAGCTGTCTTCCGCTAATAATGACGTTGGAGAGAATAAAACATATTTAGATGCCGCCTTAGAAGGAGAGAATGTTCTGCTTAGTTTCAATTATAAATATTTTTTAGATTGTTTACAATCAATCAATACTGACAGCGTATCCATAAAGCTCTCGGGCGCAACACGACCAATAGTCATATCCCCCGTAAGTGATTCTTCGTTTACTTATCTTATAATGCCGATGAATAGGTGATTAAAACGAACTAATATTCCACTTTGAAAGTCGAAATCGTTTCTCCACGATTAAAAACACTATCATAAGAAATTATTTTTAATTCATTGTCTGTTTGTGAGTTCTCTAGCTCCTCGGGGGTGAAAGAAAATACAAAAGGGGCTTTCAGGGTTTCTAGAAAAACATCGTTTACAAAAATATCTATCTTTTCTAAGGGGAAGCGTCCCGAACTGGAAATTTCCAGTTGTATTTTTTGATTAGGTAAATAAATTTCTTTGTCGTTCGGTTCAATGATTGAAACGACTGGTTTTGACTGATCATCATGCACATTGTCCGTTGCGTTAGGTTTATCATTCCAGGTGACTATTGCATATCTCCCCCTGTTTTGCGCCCACCAATTTTGTACAGGAATTTCCCAATGATTAAATTGTGGATTATCGGATGGATCTTCAGGTGGCGGTCCCATGATATCATCTCTGTTTACCCAATAAAGAATTGAATGTACGTTTGTTACTACTTTCTCTTCCAGAGTTTCTTTTGGGGTAAACTCTCCAGCTAGTTTTCTAGATATCTTATCTATAAAAAAGTTTTCGTTACCCTGCCAAAGGCCGCGTAGCGCTGGCTTGACCACTTGTGGGTCAATTTCCAAGTTTGGTTTTTCAAACTTCTCATTAGGTAAAACTTTTAACGCTTCACTTATAAATTTGTTCCAAATCGGTCCCGCTAAAGCTACACCGCCTTTTTTCATTGCCTTATTGTCATTATTGCCTGCCCAGACACCTACCACAACCGAAGGGGTATAACCTATAGTCCAAGCATCCTTATTATTATTTGTCGTTCCGGTTTTTACGGCTATGTTTTTCCCAGGGACGAAAAGAGCTGAATGTGCCCCGAAAGTTGGTATGCGAGATTTTTCATCAGAGAGGATATCTGAAATAGTCAAAGCGGTATTTTTTGGTAAAACTTCCCATGAATTTGGTCTGAATTCTTCTAAAATGTTTCCATTTAAATCTTCGATTTTTAAAATTCCAGTATAAGAGCTTCTTATCCCATCGTTTGCAAAGACTCCATAGGATGATGTCATATCAAGAAGAGAAACTTCTCCGCCTCCAATGACCAGGGTTAAACCGTATCTACCGATGTCAGTTAAAGTTTTGATACCCATGTCTTCTGCCGTTTTCAGAGAATCAGAAAGTCCTGCCAGATAGAAGAGTTTTACCGCTATAATGTTGATTGATTGCGCCAAAGCGTCTCTTAGGTTGATAGGACCACGAAATTTTCCATCGTAATTATCTGGCTTGTAACAATCTTTTTGATTACGGCCCGGCAATGCCCTGCCGTAAGCGTCACAGGTGGTTTGAAATTCTGTAGCTAGGTCAAAGAGTACTGTGTTGGGGGTGAAACCCTTATTAAAGGCTGTGGCGTAAATAAATGGTTTAAAAGAAGATCCTGGTTGCCTGTTTGCTGTAGCAATATTGAAATTGCCGTCAATTGCTTTGTCAAAATAATCTCTTGAACCTATCATCGTTAGAATTTGTCCTGTCTTTGGGTCGATTGCCACTAATCCGGCATTTGATCCACCCCAGTCCTTTTCATTTTGGAGCGCGCCTTCTTTCACTATTTGTTCTCCCTTTTCTTGCAAGCTGTAGTCAAGGGTCGTTGTAACTTTGAGTCCGCCTCTCTCTACTACGTCGCCTCCGTATTTTTCTTCAAGGTAATCTTTTATAAAGAAAACAAAGTGCGGAGCTTTAATGCCCGTAGTATTCTGTGGCGCAAAAGCCACGATTTCATCCCTTGCTTTATTGTATTCTTCCTCGCTGATGAAATTAAGTTCTAGCATTCTGGAAAGTACCAAATTTTTTCTTTCTTCTAATTTATCTTTATTTTTACCATAGGGGGAGAGAAAAGTTGGAGATTGCGGGATTGACGCCAAATAGGACGCCTCTGCAAGAGTCAGGTCAAACGCCTTTTTATTGAAATAAGTTTTACTTGCTTCCTCGATTCCATAGACATTTCCACCATAGGGGGCTTCATTTAGATAATATTCCAGAATTTTTTCTTTTGGCATAGAATTATCTACTTTGATTGCCAGAACCCATTCTTTTATTTTCCTAGTATAAGTTTTCTTTTGTGTTAAAAGCGTATTTTTTACTAATTGTTGAGTTATGGTTGAACCACCCTGAGTGCGACCAGCCCCGAAAAGGTTGGACAATACGGCGCGAAGAATAGAAGTAATTCTTATTCCGCTATGATTGTAAAATTCAGAATCTTCAATGGCAACTGTCGCGTTTTTAATATGTGTGCCCATATTCTCGAAAGCAATATCGGTTCTTTTTGTATCTCTATGCACATCATAGAGCAGGATTTCTCCGGTGCGGTCATAGATTCTGATGGAATTTTCCACTTTTCTGTCCTCAAAAGACTGAAAATCCGGTATCTTAAAGGAAGATATCCAAAGTATCCCTACCCCAGCTGTAATAATAAAAATACTGATACAGAATAAGATTAAATTTTTCCGAAAATGTCGGTTTCTAAGCAATTTTTCCATTATTCTATAATATCAGAAAATGTGTTATTATTCGAGCATGAAAGTCATAACAGATGAAAAGAAAATAGATGAATTACTGACACGAGGAGTGGAAAGGGTATATCCTGAAAAATCTGCCCTTCAAAGAGTTTTAATGTCCGGCAAAAAAATAAAACTTTATTTTGGGGTTGACCCCACAGGCGGCACCTTGCATCTTGGGCACTTGGTTCAGTTTCTGAAATTAAAAAAATTTCAAGATCTTGGGCATGAAGTAGTTATTTTGATTGGCGATTTTACGGCGCAAATCGGAGATCCGTCTGACAAACAGACAACAAGAAAACCGCTTACTCATAAGCAGGTTTTGGAAAATGCCAGAGGATATAAAGAACAAATAAGTAAAATCTTGGACTTAAAAAAATTAGACATCAACTTTGTTCACAATGCCAAATGGACCAACAAACTTACCCCACAAGATATGTTAGAACTAGCATCTCATTTTACGGTTTCCAATTTACTTACCCGAAGTATGTTTCAAGAAAGGCTTAAAGCTGGCCGCGAGGTTTATGTTCATGAATTTCTTTACCCTATTTTTCAAGCATACGATGCAGTGACGATGAATGTCGACTTGCAAATCGGTGGGAATGATCAAATGTTTAATATGCTTGCCGGTCGGGATCTAATGAAAAAGAAAAAACACAAAGAGATGTTTGTTTTAACCACAAAATTATTAGTAGACCCAACTGGTAAAAAAATGGGGAAGTCCGAGGGTAATATGATCGCTTTGAATGACTCAGCTAATGATATGTTTGGTAAAGTCATGAGTTGGCCCGACAGTATGATTGCTTCAGGTGTTGAAATCTGCACTGACCTAGATTTTAGTGTTTTGGTAACAGATAAACCACGTGATCAAAAGATAAAACTTGCCCATGAAATTGTAAGAATTTGCCAGGGAGAGAGTGCCGCCAAAAAGGCCGAAGAGAATTTCACCAATACTTTTCAAAAAAAAGAAACTCCAGAGAATATAGAAGAAATAAGGAGTAAATCAGGGGAACTTTTAAGTGAAGTCTTGGTTAGAAATAAAATTTTGCCTTCTAAAAGCGGATGGCGAAGACTTGTTTTAAATAACGCTATTCACGATTTGATTAAACATGAAAATATCACGGATGTAAATTTAAAAATAGAAGAGGATTTGATTCTCAAAATAGGCAAGAAAAAATTCGTAAAAATAAAATGCCCCGGATAGGGCATTTTATTTAAGTATATCTATTTTCCGGATCTTCTTCAGTGTCAATCATCTCTTCTGGCGGCATTTCCATTGGTTCTTCGTCTCCGTCACCATCGTCCATTTTAAAACCGCCATATACTTCCCCTTCTTCATCATAACTCATAAAAAATTATTTTTTTTAATTTTTTAAAACGACCTACTAATACCTTATTTCCCAATTTCCTACTTTGTAACAAAATATAAATCGCTTGGCAATAGTAAAAAGACCCAAAGTGTGGATAACTGCCAAATTTTAAGAGTGTAACGACTGTAAAATTTGAGCACCCTGACGCCAGGAAGGGTGAAATTATTCTAGAATAATTTTCCATGCGCAAAAGCAGTCAAAGCCACAGCGATGGCATCTAATTCGTCATCGGACTTTTTAGAATTATCTATATCAACGAGAATTTTTACCATTTTCATCATTTGTATTTTATCTGCTCGTCCGAAACCAGTGGTCGCCATTTTTACCTGCAAGGGGGTTGCTTCAAAAATTTTAATTCCTGCCTGCACAGCTTCATAAATTACAACCCCTCGCGCTTCCGCGACGCGCATTACTGTCTTGTGGTTTGTATTTAAGAATAAAGTTTCTATAGCCAGCACTTCCGGCTTGTATTTTTTTATTATTTTCCTTACTTCCAAACCGATTAAATTAAGTCTTTCAACAAATTCTGATTTAGCAGAAGTTTTAAAACATTCAGAAAAAACCACCACTTCTTTCGTACTTCGGCTGTCTTTTTCCAGTATCGCAACACCCAGTCTTTCAAACCCGGGGTCTATTCCTAAAATTCTCATGATCTAAGTCTAGCACTTTTTTGTTTTATAGATAACTTTTTATTTTTTAACGATTATTATATATTGAACTTCCTATCCCGCTTCGTTTTTTGGAATTTGTTCCAATATCTTTTCGAGGTTTTTCTCAAATTCTTTAATAGACTCCAGTGAGTCTGGGGTAGGGCTAAGATAAAGTGGACCTAAATCCATTATAATTTTACCTAAAATCCATATCTCTTCACATTCTCTCGCGAGACGCATGGATTTACTACGAAGCTCCATCAGGTTAATTTTTTCTTCTTCAAAAGCTTTTGTAAATTCTTCTACTGCTTTATTTAAAGGCGCTTCGTCCTTATATAATTGAGAATAAAGTGCTATACCTCTTAATTTGGTTTCGGGTTCGTTTGGCATAAGCTGTGGTCCCTGTTGTTTTTGTTTTGTTGCCATACGTCCTTTGTATTCTTCATATTCTTTCAGGTTAAACATCTCAAGCCCTTCTACTTTTCTTTTGGTTGCGAAATATTTCTCTGCTATAAGCTTGAGGTCTCTCAATAAACTCAAGCATATAAACTTGACAGTGTCTAAGGCAGCCAGAATTTCCATTCTGGCTGTCACTATCTCCTCTTCCCTTTTCCTGTCTTCTTTGCTTATACTTACAACCTTTTTTCCAATAATTCCATCTTCCATAAAATTAATTATAAGTTTAGCATATTTGGGGTGGGGATAACTAATTTGTATAGATAGATGGATAGATGTATTATTTTAGTGGACTCAGCTCCTCGTCAGTGTAGTGAAGTTGGTGCATGACCTCGGGCAGTACCGAGGAGCTGGGTCCCAATCCAAAAACGAGGTGAGTATGACCAGAACCACCAAGCAGAAGCACCCGAAGTCAGCCACTCTGGCCCCGGTGGCTACGCACGCCGCCGGCACCAGTACCGAAGGCTCCGACAACCGAGGAGCGCGTCGTCGAGGCG
>JBBUFT010000074.1:2598-16953 GCA_038078035.1 Patescibacteria group bacterium | reverse complement strand
CGCCGACTTTTTGTTTTGAATGCAGATTGAAAAGAAAATTAGCGTTCACTAATGAAAGATCACTTTTTAAGCGCAAATGCAATAAATGCCAGAAGGATATAATTAGCATGTATTCACCGGAAAGTGAATACAAAGTCTTTTGTACCAGTTGCTATAACGATAGAGAGGATTGTACTATATATGGAATAGATTTTAATTTCTCAAAAAACTTTTTAGAACAATTTTCCAATCTTTTTAAAAAAGTGCCAAGGCTTCTTCTTGCTCATAAAAATAACAACGCCGAGGGGTGTGATTATGCTAATTATGCATATCGTAGCAGAAATGCCTATCTATCATTTAATATCGTTCGATCTGAGAATATTTATTATTCCAAGTATGTATTAGAAGGTAATAAAATTTGTCTAGATAGTTACAATATAAAGCATAGTGAAAGAGGTTATGAACTTTTCTTTGTTTCTAGAATTTATAATTCAAGATTTTTGGTTCGTTCAAGTAGATGTATAGACAGCGCTTTTTTATTTGATTGTTCAGAATGTAATAATTGTTTTATGTCGTATAACCTTCGTAATAAAAGCTATGTTTTAAGAAACAAACAACTGACTCGAGAAAAATATTTAGAAAAAATAAAAGAATTTCCACTTGATTCGTACATAGTACAGGAAAAATTAAAGAAGGAATTTTCTAAACTTCCGGAAAGCGCGCTATGTCGTCCCGCGATGGTTAGAAGTATTGAAAATTGTACCGGAGACTTTATCGGACATTCAAAAAACACTCACTATTCCTTTAGTGTTGTTGATGCCGAGGATTCTAAATATATTGTTTTTGGTACCAATACTATTAGAGATTCATACGATTTACTTTTTATCGGCCGGGGAGAGCTTTGTTATGAACTAGCCAATTCGGGAGCTGGTAATAATAATTCTATGTTCTCGCTTGATATCGGCACTGTCTACGATTCAGCATATTGTATATCGTGTTTGGATTCAAAAAAATTATTTGGTTGCGTGGGTCTTAAAAACAAGCAATATTGCATTCTGAACAAACAATACACCAAGGAAGAATATAAAAAACTGGTGCCAAAAATTGTTGAGCAAATGAACGAAATGCCATACATTGACAAAGAGGGGAGAGTATATAAATACGGCGAATTTTTTCCGCCCGAATTTTCGCCTTTTGCCTACAATGAATCTTTGGCTTATGAAGAATTTCCAATATCCAAGGAGAGGGTAGAAAAAGAAGGTTATTTATGGCGAGATGAAGAGGAAAAACATTATGACGCTACCATTCAGAGCCAAGAGCTTCCGGACAGCATAAACGATGTGAAAGAAAATATTTTAGAGGAAATAATTGCTTGCCCAAATAAGGGGAAAATTGAAACGAAATGTACTTTCGCTTACCGCATCGTGCCCGATGAGTTGCGCTTTTACCAACTTATGAAAATTCCACTCCCGCGATATTGTCCGAACTGCCGATATTACGAAAGAAGAAAATGGAAAAATCCTTGGAAACTCTGGCATCGAAAATGTATGTGTGGTTCACCTGGTTCACCATCCACGACAACAAACCATTTTCATGGAGAGGGGAGGTGTAAAGTAGAATTTGAAACATCCTATGCACCCAAACGACCAGAAATAGTATATTGCGAAAAGTGTTATCAAAGTGAGGTGTATTAGTGTATAATCATTCCATGTATCTGGACTTGGTTAAAATCTTTGTTCCGACGGCTTTTGCCTTTTTTTTGGGGCTTTTTTTAACGCCAATTGCCACTCACTTTTTCTTCAAATACAAGATGTGGAAGAAATATGCGAGAAATGGTAATGGAGTTTCAGAAGAATTTCAAAAAATCCACAAGGAACACAAAGAACACGAGGAATTGCACACCCCGCGTGTTGGTGGAATTATAATTTGGGTTTCGGTGTTATTTACTACTGGATTTTTTTATTTTTTATCAGTTTTATTTCCTTCCTCTAGTACTGAAAAAATAAATTTCTTAAGTCGAAACCAGACCCTCATACCGCTCTTTACTCTTCTCATTGGATCTCTTATCGGGCTTTGCGATGACCTTTTCCAAATTTATGGAACGGGGAAAATTGCCAAAGACGACAAGTCTTGGCGTATGTGGAAAATTTTTCTTGTGTTACTTATTTCTTTTTTGATAGGTATTTGGTTTTTTGATAAATTGGACATAATTTCAATACATATTCCGTTTAACGGGGAGATGTATTTGGGTGTTTTGATAGTTCCCTTTTTCATGCTTGTTGCGCTTGCAACTTTTTCTGGCGGAGTAATTGATGGAGTAGATGGACTCTCGGGCGGAGTTCTGGCTTCTATTTTTGGCGCGTATTCAGCTATAGCCTTTGCTAATAATCAAATTGACATTGCCGCTTTTTCGTCAGTCTTGGCGGGAGCAACTTTGGCATTTCTTTGGTTTAACATTCCACCGGCCAGATTTTTTATGGGAGAGACAGGCATAATGGGGCTGACTATTACGCTTTCAACGATCGCATTTTTAACTGATTCGGTTTTAATTCTTCCTATTATAGCAATGCCACTTGTGGTGACTAGTGGTTCGGTTATTTTACAAACTGTTTCTAAAAAGTTAAGAGGAGGAAAAAGATTATTCAAGCTTGCGCCGCTTCATCACCATTTTGAAGCAGTTGGCTGGTCAAAATATAAAGTTACTATGCGTTTCTGGATTTTATCGGTCATCTTTGCCATCATTGGTATAATTTTAGCGATTATCAGCAGGTGAATTTTTAATAAAGAAAAGATGAGGGGAAAAAAAATAGACAGATTTTTTTTGATAATTGTATTTCTTCTTATTTCTATTGGAGTTGCCGTGTTTGTTTCCGCGTCTTTGGGGATTTTGGTGAAAAATAAAACGATTTTTTACTCAGTGCTTTTTAACCAACTGGTTCTGGGTTTGGGGCTGGGGTTGGTCGGGATGTATTTTTGCTCGAAAATCAATTATAAATTTTGGCGCAAATATTCCTTTTTTATTTTTTTAGGAGCGATATTGCTGACAGCTTCTGTTTTCATTCCTTCTTTGGGGTGGAGCCATGGCGGGGCAGAAAGATGGATACAGATTGAAGGCTTTTCTTTCCAGCCGGTGGAGTTTCTAAAATTTGGATTTGTGATTTATTTTGCGACATGGTTGTCCTGGGCAAAGGAAAGAGTAAAAGATTTTAAATTTGGAATTTTACCACTTTTCATAATGCTTACAATTATCGCTTTTATTCTTCTGCGACAACCAGACACTAAAAGTTTCATCTTGATTACTGTAACCGGAATATCAATGCTTTTTATCTCGGGTGTTCCAATGAAATATGTTTTGGGGCTCTCTACAGGGCTCGTTCTGGTTCTTTTATCTTTTGTGGCTTTCACGCCGTATCTTCAAGAGCGGGTAAAAACTTTTATTAATCCTGCTTCTGACCCGCGCGGATCCTCTTATCAAATTCAGCAATCGCTTATTGCGCTCGGCGGCGGAGGTATTTTCGGCAGGGGATTCGGTCAGAGCATTCAAAAATTCAGCTACCTTCCAGAACCGCAAGGGGACTCTATCTTTGCCGTATTAGGTGAAGAACTTGGTTTTATTGGAGCAGTTGCAACAATATTTCTTTACATTCTTTTTATTCTGCGCGGATTTCGTATCGCTAATAATTCTCCCGATTCATTTAGTGGACTTTTGGTCTCTGGGATTGTTATAATGATTGCGGCGCAAACATTCATGCATGTGGCTTCTGTTACCGGAGTTTTCCCGCTGACGGGCGTACCGCTCCCTTTTATGAGCCACGGGGGTACGGCGCTTATGGTCTACCTTTTCGCTATCGGTATTGTGTTTCAAGTATCAAAATTTCAGCGTCGTGCCTAATAATATAATTAAAAATTTATGAAAATAGTTTTCACTGGCGGGGGGACAGGCGGGCACTTTTATCCCATCATCGCTGTCGCTCAAAAAGTTAATGAAATCATAGATCATGAAAACATAATAGGACCTGAGCTCTATTATCTTTCTGATGATCCATATGACAAGAAAATGTTGTTTGAAAATGAGCTTTTGTATGAGAAAGTTAATGCTGGCAAAATGCGCACATATCTTTCTTTCAAAAGTTTTCTCTTGAATTTTGTTGATATTTTTAAAGTATTTTTCGGTACAATAAACGCAGTTTATAAAGTATTCTCTATCTATCCGGATGTTGTTTTTAGTAAAGGGGGATATGCAGCATTTCCAACTGTTTGCGCCGCTAGACTCTTGCGCATTCCTGTTGTTATCCATGAATCAGATTCTGCTCCTGGACGGGTAAATAATTGGACTGGGCGTTTTGCTAAAAAAATAGCTGTATCATTTCAAGAAGCAAGCCACTATTTTCCATCCGAAAAAGTTGCTTGGACAGGACAGCCGATAATGGCAGAAGTAGAACACCCCGCCGCAAAAAAAGATGCGCTTGAATATTTTAAACTTGAATCAAACTTGCCAGTTATTTTAATCACAGGGGGCTCTCAGGGCTCAGAAATAATCAACAACACCATCCTCGACGCATTGCCGAGACTTCTCCAGAATTATCAAGTTATTCATCAGACTGGAATCAAAAATTTTAAAACAATTACGGGTAGAGCCGGAGTCATTCTTGCTGAAAATAAAGACAAATTAAGATATTTGCCAATTGCTTTTTTAAATCCACTAGCTAAGAAGATGGCTGCTGGAGCGGCGACCATTATTATTTCTCGAGCGGGGTCAACTATATTCGAAATTGCGTCTTGGGGCCTGCCATCAATTTTAGTGCCGATTACTAACACCAATGGAGACCATCAAAAGAAAAATGCTTTTAATTATGCCCGAGCGGGGGCATGTAGCGTTGTGGAAGAGATGAATATGACTGCCAATATTTTAAGCGGAGAGATTGAAAGAATATTGGGAGACCAGAAGGGTTACGAAACTATGGTAAAGAACGCGAAAGCTTTCAACAAATCCGGAGCGGCAAAAAAAATCGCTCGTGAGCTGATTGACATAGCTTTGAGTCACGAGGAATAGATGCTAAAATGTCCATATGCAGGGAAAAACTACAGAAAAAGTAGTAACAAGGTTTGCGCCCAGTCCCACGGGCTTTATGCATGTGGGTAGTGTACGCACAGCTCTCTTTGCTTGGCTTTGGGCTCGGAAGAATAACGGTGTTTTTATACTTCGCATTGAAGATACAGATAAAAAAAGGGAAGTAGAAGGCTCACTCGAGCATATTATTGCTTCTCTTAAGTGGCTCGGAATAAATTGGGATGAAGGTCCCGACGTTGGGGGGCAGCATGCACCGTATAAACAGTCAGAGCGATTGGACTCATATCAAAAATACGCAAAAATTCTTGTCGAAAAAGGTCTGGCATATGCGGATTCGTATTCGGCAGAGGAAATTGAAATTTTTAGAAAAAAAGCAGCCGAAGAAAAAAGACCCTTTTTGTTTAGAGAATATCGACCACAAAATCCACCCGTGTGGGACGGGACACGGCCCCTCAGACTGAAGGCTGATGTAAAAAAATACAAGTGGCACGATCTAGTCCGGGGGGACCTAGAAGCGGGAGAAGAAGCCGTGGATGATTTTATACTTATGAAAAGTGACGGATATCCTACCTATAATTTCGCCCACATCGTCGATGACCATTTAATGGAAGTTACGCATATTTTCAGAGCAGACGAATTTATTTCTTCGACGCCGAATTATTTGGCATTATACGAAGCGTTAGGAATAGAAAGACCCCTGTTTACTACCTTGCCGCCGATACTCGGAGAAGCTGGAACAAAAAAACTTGGAAAAAGAGACGGAGCGAAAGATATATTGGATTACAAAAAAGAAGGTTATCTTCCGGAAGCGATGCTAAACTTCTTGGTTTTTATCGGCTGGAATCCTGGAGAGGGAGACAATAGAGAGATATTAACTCTCCCAGAGATTATAGAGTCTTTTAACTTAAAACACATCCAAAGAGGTGGAGCAAAATTTAATGAAGAAAAATTGAACTGGATAAACAAAGAGCACATGAAACTTCTTCCAAAAGAAGAAATAGAAAAAAATATTTTAGAATGGCTGAAACCTGCTTACGCAGGTTTCAGGGAAGACATTCTGAAAAAACTCGTGCCTGTCGTGCTTGAACGGATTTGTAAATGGAGCGATGTGAAAGATATGGCAGAAAGAGGGGAGTTGGATCTGTTTTTTAAAACGCCAGAAATTCAGAAAGAGAAATTAATTTTTAAAAATTCTACTCCGGAAAAAATTTCTGAAAATATTAAAATAACAATACAGGCGCTGAAGAACATCGATGAAAATAATTTCACCGCAGAAAATGTCAGGGATGCGCTTATGCTGGTGGCGAACATGGGTGAGAGCAGGGGAGAGGTGCTTCATCCAGTACGTTATGCCCTCTCTGGGATGGACAAATCTCCCGACCCTTTTATTATTGCTTCAATCATAGGTAAAAATGAAACAATATCCCGTCTACAAAAAGCGATTTAGCTCTATATTTTTAGGAGTTTTATTAATGGGCGTTCTAGTTTTGCCCTCCTTTTTTACTTATGCGGAAACAGCCCAAGAACTTCAAAATAAAATTAATCAGAAAGATTCAGATATTGCCAGACTCGAAAAAGAAATAGCATCTTATCAAGTGGAACTTAACAATCTAGAGAAGCAAAAAGACACCTTAAGCGGTGCAATCAAAGAACTTGATCTCACTAAGAAAAAATTAAATACAGACATTACCATTACTCAAACAAAAATCGATAGAACTAATTTAAAAATACAAAGCTTGAACGATGATATAGGCAATAAAGAAGATTCTATTTCAAATAACAAAAATTCTATTTCTCTTGGCATTAAGCAGACCAATGAATTTGAGCAAGATATCATAATAGAAACTATTTTGTCAGAAAATGCTTTTACGGTGATATGGAACGATATAGACAATATGATTACTGTCCGAGAAAAAATTAGAGAAAAAATAGTCGAGCTCCAGCAGGTAAAAGGCGAGCTTGAAGATACTAGAAAAGAAACAATCAATGCCAAAAATGAACTTACAGCTCTTAAATCAAAGCTTTCCGATCAACAAAAAATAGTTATCCAAAATACAAATGAAAAAAACAAACTTTTAAAACAAACACGAAATAATGAAGCCAATTATCAAAAGCTTCTAAAAGATAGAATTGCGCAAAGAGACGCATTCGAAAAAGAACTGCGCGATTATGAGGCGCAATTGCAATATATCCTTGATCCGTCTAAATTGCCCAATGCCGGAGTATTGAGCTGGCCACTTGAGCAGATATATGTGACTCAGCTTTTCGGCAAAACTGTTGATGCTAAGCGCTTATACGCTTCTGGGACTCATAATGGAGTGGATTTTCGCGCTTCTGTCGGCACTCCCGTGATGGCGATGTCAGATGGCGGGGTTTTAGGCATAGGAGATACTGATTTGACCTGCGCTGGAGCATCTTTCGGAAAATATGTTTTCATTGAATATAACAATGGATTATCCAGTACTTTTGGCCATCTTTCCCTTATCCGGGTACGTGAAGGTGAAAACGTAAAAAGGGGGCAAGTCGTGGCTTATAGTGGAGCTACAGGACATGTTACAGGTCCGCATCTACACGTGTCTTTATATGCGTCAGAAGCTGTAAAAATGGCTTCTAAGCCATCTTCCGCATGCGATGGGCGTATTTATAGGTTGCCCATTGCTCCAATAAACGCATATCTGGATGCAATGTATTATTTGCCGCCCTATAGGCAATAACCATTTATATCTATCATATTTGTTTGCTTGATTTATAATTTTTGTGATAAAATATAGAGCAAGATATGAAGAATAAACATAACGGATTTATACAAACAATAATAATTATAGTGATTGCGCTTCTTCTGATGCGTTATTATAGTGTTAGCATAGAAGATGCGTTAAACTGGATTAAATCAATTGCTTATAGCATCTGGAATTTTTTAAAGAATTTTTAATGCCCTGCCACCCAACATATATTGTGCGACACGGTATAGTTTAATTCTATTGACAAGAGCTGGAGAGCTCATACCCTGCCCTTTCTGCTTCTTCACGAGTACTAAAATAAACTCGGTTTTCTTGCTTGAGACTTTTTCCCGCTTCGCAACCTACGGGATAATACTTGCTTCCTCTACTTGAAGCGAAAAAGTTTTTCCCAGTCGAAGTTTTTTCTATTTTGTTATCTTGCAAACTGTTTGAATAATTTGTGGATGATACGACGCTGGCTTCTTGGTCTTGAGTCGGATACTCAATTTTTATGCCCGAACTGCCGTTTCCCTTTGATAGCCTACCCAGTTCAAACGAAGCTAATCCAACCAAAATGACAATAATTATGGCCAAAACATCTTTTCCCTTCTCGCTCTCAACGAATTGCTTGATTTTTCCCATGGAATTATATATACTTTATCACACATATGGCACATAGAAAAGCTGGCGGAACCGCCAAAAACTTAAGAGACTCAAACCCAAAATACCTCGGTATTAAGCTTTCTGATGGGCAAATGGCTCAATCTGGCTCTATTATCGTCAGACAGCGCGGTACAGTCATTATGGCGGGCAATAATGTATCTCTTGGCAAAGATCATACCCTTTTCGCTCTTAAACCCGGTACAGTCAAATTTGGCTCCAAGCGCAAAACTTCTTGGAACGGCGCCACGGTAGTAAAAAAAGTGGTTAGCGTAATCTAATTAACTTCAAATAACTTCCACCACAAGTTTGAAAGAAGATTTTTTGTTCATTCTGCCAGGGACGGCAGTCTTAATTTCGACAGGAATTTCAAACTCCCCTACTGCCTTGATCGGTTTTTCTAGTACAATAAATTCTTCTGTAATGTCAGCTCTGTGTTCCTCCTTCATTGCATCCACAATTTCCTTGCTGTGAATTTGTGAATATAAGTGTCCCTTGTCGTCTGCTCTCGCTTTAATATGCAGGACTTTACCTTTAATTTCTTCCAAATTTTTCATTAGTAACTCCTCCTGTACTTCCCGCTCGAGTATTATATCTTTTTTACGTATTTCGAGTTCTGCTAATGCCTTCGGTGTGGCATTTTGCGCCAATTTTCTCGGCAACAAAAAGTTCATGGCGTATCCATCATTAACTTCTTTAACATCATATTTTTTCCCTACCCTAGGCACATCACGCAGAAATATCACTTTCATATTTTTTATTTTATACCTGGCCAATTATTTAACAATTCTACCGCTTTATCCATTTGAGGGTCTTTTTCGGCATCGGCATCTTTTTTGGTAAATTTGACCAGATAGTCTGGAGTAAGACCTATCTCGGCAATCAAATGATCGTTTGGCGTAAGCCATTTAGCCACTGTAATTTTTAGAATTGTATCGTCTGTCACATCTTCAATCTCCTGCACAGAACCCTTGCCGAAGCTCTTATCGCCCACGAGAATTGCTTGTTTATGGTCTTGCAGTGCGCCCGCTACAATCTCAGACGCCGAAGCAGATCCGCCATCTATCAAGATTACGAATTTAAATTTATCGCTGAATATACCATAACCCTTGCTTCTGAATACTTCTGGGTCTTTGTTATTTCCATAATCTTCCGTTACGACAATTTTTCCTTCTGGCAAAAACCAGCTAGCTATATTCACAGCGGCGCTCAGGTATCCGCCTGGATTTCCTCGCAAATCAAGTACAAGCCTATCGGTTTTCGCTAAGGCAAATTCTTTTATGGCATTGCGGAATAAGGAGCTAGAAGTAGCCGAAAAACTATAAAGTTTTATCACGAAAATTCCGTCAGAACGCAGTTCCGTATCGAGGGTCGGCAAATTGATGATATCTCTGATAATTTTTATTTCTGTAGGCTCTATTTCTCCATCATGCAGTATGGTGAGTGTGACTTCCGTACCCTTCTCTCCCCTTATTAATCTAACAGCTTCTTCAACAGAAAAATCAGTTGTAATGATTTGATCGATTTTTAAAATTTTGTCTCCTGATTTTATGCCAGCTCGATAGGCTGGAGTATCTTTGAGTGGAGCGATAACCGTGAGCACTCCGTCTTTTTTACCCACCTCCATGCCAACCCCACTAAAATTACCGGCTATTTCATCTTCGAAAAATTCCGATTCTTCCGGGTCAAAGAATACACTGTAAGGATCATTAAGAGAGCTCATCAGACCTGAAATTGCTCCATAAACACGCTCTTGGTCGGTTACTTCGCTGATACTTGGATATTTTTCATTTATCAGATTCCAAACTTTCCAAAAGGGAGAAAAATCAGCTTCTGTGGCTACTGCGGTTTCTTTACCATAAAGATTCACAACTTTTTCTATTTCGGGGCGATTATTGAAACCTACATAGATACCCAAAATAAAGAAAAGGGTTGTAAATAAAATAACACCAGTAACATATCTTGTTTTAAAAAATTCTAGCATTTCGTATTATTTCTTATGATTTTGTATATTCTTCTGTTTTTGTTTCACTCCTTTTTTCTTTTTCAACAAAATAATTATTTTCTGAGAAATTGTCAGGAGTTTGTACCTGTTTTTCCTTATCTTTAGATTCTCCGTACAATATAAAACTAAAGTAAACAAGTCCCAACCCAGAAATAGTAAACAAAACACTCTTCCAAGAATGTGGAAAACCTAAATACGGCAAGATTGCGACCCAAATGCCCAAAAACAAAAGCATATATGCTCTACGCATAGTCATATTGTATTTCATGGACACAAAAAATGCAAATATTGTAAATCCAACATACACTTTACTGTGTGAAGTATTGAGGAGTATTAGAAGACATCCAGTCTAATAATCCTCGCATGACAGATGAAGCGGTAGCGCTGTTTGTCGATGGACCCGCTTCCATCATTACAGTGAAAGCATATTTCGGATTTTCATAAGGGAAAAAACCAACAACCCATGAATTGATTTTGTTTTTATTTACACCAAGTTGTGCTGTACCAGTCTTTGCGGCGATCTTTACATAAGGCACGTTTAAAACTACTGCTGTGCCGTAAGTAACAGCCTGTCTCATTCCATTATGAACAACGTCGAAATATTCTTTTGGAAAATCTGTCATAGAAATTTGATTTTCTTTTTTAATATCTTCTAATATAAAATGTGGAGTTACAAGTTTTCCATAATTTCCGATTACTGATATAGCACGTGCCATTTGAACCGGAGTAACCTGGAATCCGTACTGCCCGATAGCGGTATGATAAGTGTCTCCAACACGCCACGGATCCCCATTAAAATTTTTCTCTTTCCATTCCGGACTTGGAATAATGCCCGCTTTTTCATCTGGCAAATCAATTCCTGTTTTCTCCCCAACTCCAAAAAGTCGAACATACCTTTCAATGTTTGAGATTCCAAGACCCTTTTGATCTTCAAAACCTCCTCCGATTGAATAAAAATAAACATCGCTGGAAACAGCCAAGGCTTGCGCCATATCTGTCCAGCCGTGCGCTCTCCAGTCTTTAAAGATGCTTTCCTGGTCTTTAAAATATGGGTTTGGGATTGAAATTGATCCAGTAGAAAGTATCTTTTTATACGGGTCAATAACGCCCTCTGCCAGAGCTCCTATTGCGAGAAATGGCTTTACGATTGAGCCTGGAGTATAGAGTCCAGAAATTGTTCTATCTAAAAAAAATTTTCTCTCATTATTTATATAATTATTAATTTTTACTGCATCATCCCCCAAAGAAAGAATTTCGGCGTCATATTCTGGAAAGCTAGTGGATGCTATTATCTCGCCATTTTGGATATCCATTAATATTCCCGCTCCGCCAGTAAACGAGTTATTTTCTGCTGAATTTTTTATCAAAGTGAATAATTCTTTTTGAATTTGCGAATCAATCGTGGTTTTCAGGTCCAAACCATGCTTGGGCGCATTTACAACATTTTCTGAAACAACTCCCCCCAACGCGTCGGTTTCTATTATTTTTGACCCGTTTTCACCTTTAATTCTGTCATTGTACTCTTTTTCAAGCCCATCCTTGCCGATATATTCACGTTGCCAGAAATTCCCCTCCTTATCTTGAGCAGGATAGCTTACATATCCCAATAAATGTGAAAATCCAGGTGATAAATAGATACGGGTAGAAAGGGTCTCTGGTAATTTTTTATCCCCTTCTTCAGATACAACATCGGCAGAATTGCGGACATGTTCATTCCAAGCTAGTTCTTTACTGTTTCTGTCATAAATTATTCCCCTTTCGGTGAAAATAATTACTTTTTCTAAAGTATTATTTTCACTTCTTTCTAGATAAGCTTCTCCTTTATGTATTTGCAAATATGCGAGACGTCCCACGAACGATCCAGCAAGTATAAAAAACAAAACACCAAGGAATAAAATATTCTTTTTAGAAATCGGTTTTTCTATCCGGCCCTCGAACTGCTGGCGGTCGAAGTTTTGTCGATTTTCTGAATCAAGAAAAATTTCATCAGGTTCTACAAAAAGTTTTTTATTTTGTTTATTATTTTTAAATATTCTTATAATCATTTTTAGGGATAAAACTTAAGCTTTCTCTTCAAAAATTCTAAAACTAACAGGGTTAAAGCAGAAATAATTAAAGAGACAAAAACTATATCAACGAATTTGGCTTCCCCTGCCCCATAAAGTAAATCAGATAGAAAAAACAAAATAACGGCTTCTACGAAAAAAGAAAAATATACCATACCTGCAAACGCCAAAACGGCAGATACCCAGAAGGGCATAAAAAGTACAGACAGCAACAGTATAATTGAAGCCAAGATTCGATGAACCATTTTCCTATATTACATCGAAGCGAGTTTGGACGCCAGTCCCGTATAATTTTCTGGAGTGATTTTCAATAATTCTTTTTTTATTTTTTCGCTGACTTCCAGAGAATTAATAAATTTATGAATATCAGGAAGCGAGATATTTTTTCCTCGAGTTAAATCTTTTAGTTTTTCATAAGGCATTTTTACGCCCTCTCGCCGTAGAATTGTCTGGATGGCTTCCGCAACAACTTCTGGATGATTGTTCAAATCTTCTTTGATTTTTTGTTTGTTTGTCCCTATTTTTGACAGACCTTTTAATAAATTTTCATAAGCTATCAGGGAATAAGCAAAAGCTGAACCGAAATTCCTTTCTACTGTGGAATCTGACAAATCTCTCTGTAAACGAGAAATAGGCAGTTTGCAGGAGAAGAAATTTAATAGAGCATTTGCTAGACCCAGGTTGCCTTCACTGTTTTCAAAGTTAATAGGATTTATTTTGTGCGGCATGGCTGATGAACCTATTTCTCCACTTATCGATTTTTGCACAATCCATTCATCACTGATGTAGCGCCAAATATCCTGATTAAAACCTATTAAAATAGTGTTAATTCTAGACAGACAGTCAAAAATTTCAGCCTCTCTGTCATGAGAGTCTATTTGAGTAGTAAGAAGATTAAGTTCCAATTTAATTTTTCTGTTTTTATTTAAGCCGCCTATAAAATTTTCAGCAAACTTAATCCAATCAATTTTGGGATAAGCAGCAACATAAGCATTAAAGTTTCCGGTTGCGCCGCTAAATTTGACTGATATTTTCAAATTCTTAAGAATATCGGATTGTTTCTTTAGACGGGTTGCAAAGACCTTCATTTCTTTACCAAAAGTTGTGGGTGAGGCTGGTTGGCCATGTGTACGCGAAAGCATAGGCAGGTCTTTGTATTTTTTTGAAAAAAGCTCAATACTTCCTTCTACTTTATTAATTTTAGGGATTATAATTTGTTCTAATGCATCAGATAACATCATGCCGCGCGCCGGAGTATTAACATCGTAGGATGTAAGCCCGAAATGAATCCATTCAGTGCTGTTTCTGATGGATGTTTTTGAAAGTTTTTCTTTTAAGAAATATTCTACCGCTTTCACATCATGGTTCGTAGTTTTTTCAATATTTTTTATTTTTTCAAAATCTGTGAGAGAGAGTTCATACAAATTTCTGATTTTTTTAATTTCCACACCACTAAATTTCCTTAATGCTGTTTTGCGCGACAGGGAAAGCGCGATCAAATACTCCCCCTCTACAATTACTCTATAACGCATCAATGCTTTTTCACTAAAAAAAGGAGACAAAACGTAAGTTGTCTTTTCATATCGTCCGTCTATTGGTGAAATTGAATTTAAGGGCATATTAGATTTTATATTTTTTTAAATTATTTTCTATTCTCTTCCCCATATCCCCTGTCTCAACCTCGAAAGGTACTCCAGTGATTTGCTCACAGATCTTTACATATCTTCTTGAAAGCTCGGTTACCATATCTCTAGGCGCTTCAGGTAACTTTTCGTCTTTGTATGGGTCGCAATTATTTTTAAACCACAAGCGCAAGAATTCTTTATCAAAATTTTCCGGTTCAAGTCCCTGCTC
>JBBUFT010000074.1:1038-2588 GCA_038078035.1 Patescibacteria group bacterium | reverse complement strand
TCAATTCGCGACTGGTAGGAATTTACCTGCCAATAACGCGAAGAATCCGGAGTGTGAATTTCGTCAACAAGCATTATTTCGCCATCTTCTGTAATTCCAAATTCGTATTTAGTATCTACTAATATCAATCCTCTCTCTAGCGCTACTTTTTGTCCACGAGCAAAAAGTTTCAAAGCTATATTAGAAACTTTTTGCCAAACTTCTGGCGTCATTATTTTTTCCTCTAAAATCATTTTACTGGTGAGAGGTCTATCATGTGCTTCGTGTTTTGTAGTGGGTGTGAGCACAGTCTTTTCTAATTTTTGATTTTTCTTCATACCTTCAGGCAAGACAAAATCTCCAAAATCTCTTTGCCCTTTTTGATACAGCGTCCAAGTGGAAGTTCCCGTCACCCCAGTGATATATCCTCGTACCACCATTTCCACAGGTAAAACTGTGCATTTTTTCCCTACCACTACATTTGGGTCGGGAAAATCCATAACATGATTTGGCACAATGTCTTTTGTCTGCTCGAACCAAAATTTGCTGATTTGCGTCAGAACTTGCCCCTTGCAAGGAATTAGAGCTAAATTACGATCAAAAGCAGAGTACCTGTCTGTCGAAACCATAATCACTCTATTCGGCTGAATGTAAACATCCCTCACTTTCCCCGTGTATTTTTCTCCCAAGTTTTTAAAATCCGTTTTTTCTAAAATCATAAAATAAAAAATTAGTAATAATTACCAACTCAATTCTCCTTCTAAAATCACTTGCTTATTTCCTTTTGTTATTTTGCCTATTTCATAGGCATCAACATTAAATTGTGCAAAATGTTTCTTGGCGTCGTCTATAAAATCCCTTTTTACTACTGCTGTTATACCTACCCCCATGTTGAAAGTCCGAAGCATATCAAGATCTTCTAAGTTTCCGAATTTTTTTAATGTTTTAAAAATATCCAAAATTTTTATCTTACTTAGATCGATACTAGCATTTAAATTATCTGGCAAGATTCTATTTAAATTCTCTTTGATTCCCCCACCAGTGATATGGGCTAGCCCTACTAAACTTTTATTTCCAAATAAATCCTTCAGGCAGTTGTAGTAGCAAAAATGTGGAGTAAGAATGTTTTGCATAAAAGTTTTTCCGTCTGGCTTTTCTTTCAAAACTTCCGATCTTTCCACCATTATTTTTTTGATTAAAGAAAATCCATTAGTATGCACGCCGTTTGAAGCAAGAGCCAGTACAATGTCACCTTCCTGTGTTTTAGATCCGTCAATAATTTTCGCTTTTTCGACTATGCCGACGATGCTGGCGGTCAATACATATGTTCCTGGAGAAATTACACTCGGTTGCTCCGAAGTTTCGCCACCAGTTAAAACACAGCCATTTTCCTTGCAGGCTTTAGAGAAAGATTCAACTAGTTTCAAAACCACATCTTTTTCCATTTTTCCACAAACAATGCAATCCTGTACCGAAAGCGGCTTCGCTCCCATGACGATGGCATCGTTTATCAAATGCCCGATTAAATCATAGGCTATAGTTTCAATACTGCCATTTTCTATAGCTATTTT
>JBBUFT010000074.1:0-1028 GCA_038078035.1 Patescibacteria group bacterium | reverse complement strand
TTTTTTGTTTACTTCCAGGTTCTTCTGTTTTTAAAACTAGTACAGGCTCTTTATATTCTGGAAAAGATCCATTAAATAGTGTTGCAAAAGCGCCAGCCTTATTCAACACGCGAGCATCATTACTATTTAGACTATTCGCCATCTCACTTTTCGTTGCATTAGCAACATCAATATCAACTCCAGAATTTTTGTAAGATAGCGTTTGCATTTTTATTTTTCTAGATATTTTTTATATCCAATTTCAGAAAGTTTTTCGCCCTTGGTCTTTATTTCGTTATGCATTTTTTCCTTGTAGGCATTGAGTTTACTTTCTAGATTTTTATCACTTGTAGCGAGGATTTGTACTGCTAAAAGTCCGGCATTTTTACCGGCGTTAATTCCCACTGTGGCTACTGGAATGCCTGGCGGCATTTGCACGGTGGAGAGAAGTGAATCTAGGCCGTCGAGAGATTTAGCTTTTATTGGTAGTCCAATGACTGGGAGTGTGGTGTGTGCGGCGATTACTCCAGCCAAGTGCGCCGCGCCTCCGGCACCGGCGATTAGGACTTTAATACCCCTGTCAATTGCAGTAGACGAATACTGCGCTGCGCGTTCTGGAGATCTATGCGCCGAGCCGACTGTCATGTCGTAAGAAATACTGAACTCTTCCAGCACCTTGGCTGCTTCGGCGAAGACCTCCAAATCCGAATCCGAGCCCATAATTATGCCCACGAGAATGTTCTTTTTCATAAAGCTATACTAACACTTTTATTTAGGCAAAGAAAGCGCCTTTTTACCTATATCCCTCCTATACTGCATACCCCTAAAAGACACCTTTTCAATGGCTTTATAAGCCTTTTTGAGGGCTTCTTCTAGGGTACTCCCTGTTGCGCTAACTCCCAGGACTCTTCCGCCATTGGTAACTGTTTTTTCGTCTTTAATGGTAGTACCAGCATGGAATACAACAATATCTGCTTCCTTCTTTGCTTCATCGATACCATAAATTTTTTTACCCTTTTCATAATTTCCCGGATAGCCATCGGAGGCAA
>JBBUFT010000073.1:0-4232 GCA_038078035.1 Patescibacteria group bacterium | reverse complement strand
TAAATAAATTATCTACTCTTATTATTTTGATATGCCACTAGAAAATAAAAATCTGGCGATTCTCCCATTTCCTATAAAATTAAATAATGAAAGAAAAATTCTAGTAACCGTAATAGCGCTAAACATCGAAACAAGCACTCCCATGCCGAGTGTCAGCGCAAATCCTTTGATCAAAGATGTACCGAACCAGAAAAGAATCAGAGCGGTGATGACATTGGAAATATTCGAGTCGCGAATTGAAAACCAGGCGCGAGAAAAACCGGCTGAAACAGCTTCCGTCACGTTTCGACCAGAACGCAGTTCTTCTTTGATACGCTCAAAAATAAGCACATTGGCATCTACCGCTATGCCCATAGAAATAATAAATCCAGCAATTCCAGCCGCAGTCAAAGTTACCGGTATTAGTTTGAAAAGTGAAAGCATGATAACAATAAAAATAGACAACGAAAGAGCGGCAACCAACCCCGGTAAGCGATACCATAGTATTAAGAAAGAAATTACCAGTAAAAATCCGATAATGGCAGCCTTTACTCCGGCGGCAACTGCGTTATCTCCCAGTGTTGCGCCAATTGTCTGTTTGGAAAGAAGACTGATGGGCAGTGGAAGCGCGCCATAATTTAGATTACGCACAAGCTCCCTCGCTTCAGCGGGAGTGAAGTTGCCAGAAATTACCGCCTGTCCGTTAGGAATCACCTCGCGAACAACGGGAGTAGAGATAGGCAAGCCATCTAAATATATTGCCACCATCTTGCCAATATTATTTTTTGTAATTTCTGCAAAGAGCTTCGTCCCCGTATCATCAAATTGTAAGCTTATATTCGGGGCGCGAGTATTCTGATCAAATTCCAGGGTTGCCTTCTGTAAATATCTGCCGGTAAGTTCCGTAGAAACAAATTGCTGTTGTGCATTTAGGTCTTCCATGTCTATTTTTCCGTCCGGACCTGGTTTTATGGTTATTGGTTCATCCTTTGATCCTTCAACTTTAAATTCCAAAAGCGGGGTCTCTCCTATCATGGCTGTCGCTTTTTCTACGTCGGTGATTCCGGGAAGATCAACTATCAGCTTGTTTTCTCCGCCCGAAATAAATCCTCCTCCCTGCACCTGCACTACCGGCTCAGAAACTCCAAAGAGATTGACTCTGCGTTCAATGACATCTCGAAGAGCATCCATAGAATCAGAAATCTGGTCTCCTGATACTCCACTCACATCTGCCTTGTATATTAAGTGACTGCCTCCAGATAGATCAAGACCCAGTCGGAATGGATGATTTTTGAAAAATGATTTCTCTGTTTCAAAATTTTTATTTAGTTTCGGCTCTGATTTAAGGATGAAAAAGGCAATCCCTGTACCGAGTATAAGTATAAAAATAGTAAAAATTATCTTTTTAATCATAAAAATATGAATACATCCTATACGTTTTTCACAAAATAAGCAACCACGGCGCCGAGGATAAAACCGCCTAGAATATCAATAGGAAAATGCACCCCGGCAATAATGCGGGCAATGCCTATGACAAGAGCGAAAAACATGAACCAGTAACCAGCTTTTTTATGAAAGAAGAAAATAGATACTGCTAGCGCCATGAAAAAAGCCGCATGTCCGGATGGAAAGGCGAAACCCGTTTCTCTAATTAGTGACTGTATTTGAGGGAATGCTTCAAGGGGTCGAAGCATGGAAAATAAAAATTTCAGAATATGAGCTAGAATCCAAGCCAAAATTCCAGTCAAAAAAGAACTCACTATTTCTTTCTTTTTTTCTAAGAAAACCTGAAAAGTGCTTTCCGCTTTAAAAACTTCGTGGTGCATCAAGATAAATACTCCTGCCAAAAAAATCACAACGTAGGGAAAATAAACAGCAAAAAAGATGACCACTTGGTCAAAAATTTTTGATTGATGCGCTAGGTTATAAAAAAAGAAAAAAATTGTATCGTTCATAAATCATTTTAAATTTTTCGCCACCGTTAATATATTTTTAAGAAGCATCGCGACAGTTACTGGACCCACTCCGCCGGGAACAGGAGAAACGAACCCTGCCACATTTTTGACTGATTCCAAATCAATATCACCCACAATGCCAGCATCCGATTCAGAAGTTCCCGCATCAATCAGCACAGCTTCTTCTTTTATCATATCACCTGTAATGTATTTCCCCTTCCCCATACCTGAAATTATAACATCTGCTTCTCTAATAAGTTTTTCTTTATTCTCGGTTTTACTGGTAATAATCGTTGGCGATAAATTTCTAAATTTAAGCAGGGCTGTGACGGGCTTGCCCACCAGCATTCCCTGCCCCAAAACAACTATTTTTCTCGTCCTCTGCGTGGTTGAAGGATTATTATCCAATTTGAGAGAATCTAAGATTGCCATGCAGGCAAGCGCCGTGGGAAAACCCAGCTTCGTGTCCCCACTGTAAAATTTATCGCTAGCGATCGTCCCTAGACAATCCACATCTAAATTTGGATCGATGCTGTCAAGAATCGCTCTCTTGTCCAAAAATTCCGGAAGAGGAAGTTGGACAATAATCCCGCACATATTTTTTACCTTATTCAAAATTTTTATCTCTTTTATCAATTCATCCGTAGTTATGGATGCAGGAAAATTCGCCTTATGAAATTTCATCCCCACGGCTTCTGCTGTTTTCGCTTTCATCCCCACATATTGGATACTCGCGGGATCGCTCCCTACTAAGACATCGCAAAAAACTGGTATAAATGCAAGTTTCGCAACTTCATTTTTTACCTGTGATAAAATTTCCTGACTTAATTTTTTACCATCAATAATTTTCATGTGATTTAGATGAAATCATGTCGCGCAATCGTCCATAAAAGCGCGACGTTATGCTCCAAGAAATTCATTCCTCATTTCATCTTTATGCACTACCCGCGCATACCGCCGCATGCTCATCAATATACCCAACCCCGCAAATTCAGCCAAGAGATGCGACCCGCCGTAACTCATGAAAGGAAGAGGGATGCCGGTCACGGGCAGAAGCCCTAGATTCATGCCAATGTTTATGAATATATGGCTCATGAAAAAAATAGCAATACCCATGCCGAAAAGTATCTCGAAATTAGACGCCCCCAAGGCAGAAGAACAAAGAATCCTCCAAACAACAAGACCATAAAGAAGCAAAACGAGCACACTGCCGACCAAACCCCACTCCTCGGCAAAAGCGGCAAAAACAAAATCAGACTGAGGCTCTGGTAAAAATTTCAACCTTGACTGCGTGCCAAAGCCCAAGCCCTTGCCAAGAATCTCCCCTGAACCCACGGCGATGGTGGATTGAAAAGCATTATAGCCCGTGCCATGAATATCGGCTAATGGATTTATGAAATTAAAACTACGGGCTTTTTGGTAAGGCGCAAAAACTAGAAACCACAGCATAGCGAAAATTGCCACACCCGAAGAGAAAACCAAAAATAAATGTGTCTTGGAAATTCCGGAAACGAACACCATGCCCAGCCAGATAAAAAATATTATCATCGTCGAACCAAAATCCGGCTGAAGCAACACCAAAACGAGAGGAATGAGAGCATAGAAAAATGATATGAAAATATGCTTGATGTCTCTGATTTCCACATGACGCCTGGAGAAATATTTTGCTAAAATAAGCACCAATACTAGCTTCATCATGTCAACCGGCTGGAAAGAAAAATAACCAAAATCAAACCAACTCGTAGCGCCATGAGAAATATGCCCCAAGATAAAAAGTGTAAGTAAAATTAAGGAAGTCAGAAGAAATAAAAACACTATTACTGAAGTACGTTTTAAAAATCGAAAATCAATAAAAGAAAAGATGAAAAAAACAGCAAAACCCACCAGCACCCAGATAATCTGTCTCTCGAAAAATCCGCCAATATTTTCCCCCCCTGTAAATGACTTCATTGTCACAAGCCCTGCGGCAATTATCGGAAGTATGAAAAAGACCAGCATCCAATCTATCCCGTTAGAGATTTTTCTTATAGATTCTTTCATAATTTAGTTACTTCAACTTAGCTAAAAAAATATTATACATGGGAATCACCTCTTTGAGAGTCACAACTCCCGGCAAGGGTTCCGGCCAAGTAAAATTTATGTCCCTGCTCTCCTCTCCATTTAACACGTCCAGATAGGTACGGCTGGCGGCGAGCGCGTTCCCGGAAACATCATAAAGAATAGCCACTACATCCACTTCCGGAACAATAAAAAGCGAATCTTTCTTGATGGTGGCGGAGAGCCTGGGGCTCGTTTCTT
>JBBUFT010000072.1:0-5275 GCA_038078035.1 Patescibacteria group bacterium | reverse complement strand
ATTGTTTTAACTTCTGGATATTTTTCCTTTATTTTCTTACAGGCTTCAATAATCTGTGTGATGCAACTACCTGTTAACACACTAAATCCAACAGCGAGTGGCTGTGATTCTTTTATTTGTGCGTATAAAAAATCTAAAGACTCAAAACGTAAATCAATAATCTGTACATCAAAATCTTGACGAATAAATGCTGCCAGACTAATTAATCCTAAGGGCACATAAATTGTGTCATTCAATCCGTTCTTTGGTTGAACTAAAATTATTTTTTTCATTTCTTTATTCTCCTGCACTATATCACTTTTTATATAAAAAGAGAAAGGAACCCCGGAGGACTCTCGTAGCCCAAAGCTGCAACCCACCACACAGACTCTCCTAGGAGAGTCTTTTCATTGTTGGTGCTGGCGAGAACGTTCATACCAACCAGTAGAGTCGCGATTACCAGAACAAAAAACAGAATTTGTTGAAAGACTTGGTCGAGAACACTCAAGTCCCCCCTTATTACTCTTAATCAGTATTATACCGTACCAAAGCGCTTGCGATCCCAAAGGAGGGAGAGGAAAGTGAGCAGTGCAAAAATGGCGGGGATCCAGTAGCCCGGTAAGTAGAGGCGCGCCATATCCCAGATGCTAATCCACTGTATGGAAACGGTGCCAGTGACTGTCGCGACCGAATTAAGGAGTTCTTTGTCTTGCGTTTGCACGGTCTTCTGCCACTCTTGCGCAGATTGTATCTTCCTATCTACCGCATTTAATTGGACGAGATACGAGACATTCTCGTTCGCAAGCTGCTGCTTAAGTAACACTACAGTCTCGCTTGGGGTAGTGGCGGTATCTATTTGTAATTGGAGTGCTTGTACCGCGTTTGCATGAGCAGTGATGATTCTCTGACGTTCCGCTTTATAATTTGTGAGGGTGGTGTCAGCCTGCTTTTGCTGTTCTTCAATACTCAACTTTTGTGGCAAAAGATTTTGGGATGAGATGTTGGTGGTGATGAAGCGGCTGTTCACCAAACCCTCCAGCTCATCGCGGAAGGCATCGTACTTATTTGTGGGGATTGCAAAGCTCACCGAGCCGTAATATTGAGAACTGGACTGTTGGTCAATACGGCCGCTATAGCCTCGTACCGTCGTCTCAACACGACGCGTAAGGCCCTGCACGTCGCGCGTGCGCATAGATGCATTGTAATAGGTCTTTTGAAATTCTCGCGTATCGGTAATGGGGACCTCTGGAGTAGGATACGGGTAGGGATATATATCGGGAGCTACCTTACTCGAGCTATCCATTATAACCCCCTCGCGAGCACCACCCATCATGGGCACCGCATACTGGATGTCCGGGCGAGTGACCGCAATAAAGGTAATAATGGTAAGGAGGCCAAGCACTATGGTGAGCCACGAGAGACGCCGTGGGCGGAAGCTGCGTGGGGTAAACTGGGTAAGGATGTTGTTAAAGTATAACAAAAATTCTCACAGTCTCTTCAGGCTGATTTTAATACTAAAAGTATGACGTTCAAAAAATAAAAAAGAGATTCAACCGTTAAAAGAATTGCACCTATTATCAAACCAAAAAAACCCACAGACATATAAAAATATATTTTAAGTGTCTTTTTCCAAATTGTTGTATCTTTTGTGTTAAGGAAAATCACTACCCTATATTTATCTAAAAAATACACAGTTGCCCCTATTATACTCCACACATATAAAAATAAAATAAAATTACGAGCACCAGGATCTGGAGGGAGTTGATTGGAAATAAAAAATAAATTTACTATAGTAATAATAATGTAGACAAATGGATTGAGGATAATGTATCTAAAATTTTTTAGTATTGTGTGCTCAAACATAAAACGATCTAATTTAGAATAATTTTTCTCATACAGTGACCCCATAGAGTATTGCTTACTCCTTATTTACGCAATTATCCTATGATTTTTCTATAAAACGTCCGTCGAACTTCTTTTGGCATTCGTCCCATTTATAAACCCGACCATTCATCGCTATATACACTCCTGCGGTAAGAACATTAAGAGCACCGATGGCGACGCCAATATTAAACTCTGCATCAGATTCTCTAAACTTATAAGGCTGTGATGCTCCCGTTAAAACAATTGTTTTGTTTGGAATAGTGCTCAATAGTTTTGCAGTATTGATTATAGTGTCAGTACCGTGTGTAATTAGAATTTTATCTGTAACCGCTCTCTCGCAAGCTCTTTTTATAAGGGCTCTATCTTTGTCAGTCATCTTCAAACTATCTTTTGCGAGAACCCTTTCAATATCGTAATCAAAATTTAAATTTACTTTATTTTCACTAATTTCTTTGATGGCTTGTTTCCCGAATGAAAAATTTAGAGTCCCCCTCTCTTCAGAATAGACTTTATCTATCGTCCCTCCAGCCGTGAAAATCTTCATCTTCATTAATTTTTTATGCTACAAACAATTTCTATTTCCCAGTTTTTTACGCTGTCTTCAGACTATGAGGATTTAGTATCGGCGCTTTTTGAGGGCGCGCGCCGCCAACATCTCGCGCTTTATTGCGAGGCGCTTTTTGGTCTTTTTGGAACGAGAGGTCTTCTTTTTATCTATGCCAGTTGCTCTTTTTGCCATACGCTCCTAGTATACACTACTTTCCTGTGTTTAATATAAAAAAACAAACCCACCAGGCCGAAGCGTGGTGGGTGCGTGAGGAAATCGGTTAATAGTTTTCCAGTTCTCGTTCACGTATCCTTTCTCTGTCAGCGTCGTTATCGTCAGCTTTATCCTCTTGTATCTTCCAATAACGCGCTTGCCCTTCAGTCGTTCGATGTGGATCCAGAGGGATTGTGGTTCTGTCTATCTTACCTTTCTCCTGGTCCCTTTTTTGTTTTGTACTACTCATGCTTCACTCCTTTCAAATCAAGGTATCGATGATATTTAATATAGCAATATCCCGTATAAAAGTCAAGGGGAGGCGCAACTTATTACCAACTCATACCCAACAACACACTTACATACTCCAGTTTATAAGGGTGTTATTAGATTTGCTGAAATGATTTTAAAAAGTGGACAAATGTTTCTCCATATGGCGACAACGTGTGTTCAACAAACTTGCCTCGATATGTTTTATTAATGAGTCCCGCTTGGTGGAGGCGTCGTGTATGTTCGCCTATCGTCTTTTCGTTCGCTCCAATAGCATCAATAATACCATCGAGAGTTATTTTCTCATTCTTGGCGATAATGAGTAATATTTCAATACGGTAATGATTGGCCATCCCCTTGAGATGCCGCTCCATTTGTTTGGATGTTTTTAGCTTCGCCATACTTACATCATACACGACATACCAACATACTCCAGTTTATAAGGGTGTTATTATGTGGGCAAGAAAAAAGCCGCACCAGTTTGTTGCCAGTGCGGCTCGGGTCGGCACTTGGCCGATGTCTTATGGCTCTATGACTTCCAATTCCGAAGGGTCATAACATCCTTCGGTTCCGTCCTCATGCCGTACACTGTAGTAAAGACCACAGCCATCGCGATAGGTTATGACATATCCTTTCATCCCCCACTTCTTACTTGCCCATCCTTTCTCGGACCACTCCTTACGGAGTGCCATGTTAGGCTTGGTCGTCTTTACGGCGATGCCAGGTAAGATCGGTGGCCACTTTTCAGCAGTCGTACCATTCCCCTCTTTAGAGACACTTTTGGTCAGTTGGTCCTCTCCAAGGATTTCGTAGACCTTCAGAAGGTACTTTGGATCAACTCGGTTCTGTCCTAGCCCCTCTCTTTTCGGGAGCCATTCCAAGATTTCCAACGTCAGGCCGTAGCATGTACCGCCACTCTGCTGGTTATCAGAATTAACCGCCTTGATACGAACGATCATTAACTGTTCTTCCTCACGCCGAGAGATAGTAGTTCGGTTTTCATCCCCGTGGATGAATGTGAGAAGTGTGGCCAGGTTCTGGCCAGAGATACCGTCAAACTTTGCGATCATGATGAACTCTCCTTACAAGTAGATTACGCTTCACAGAAGCGTGCCGTGGAAACATTCCACGACACATAGACAATAGCATAGTATTAAGATACTTATCAACAAGCAGTGGAAAAACAAAAAACGCCCGGTCGAGTGAATTGCCGGTGCGGCTAAAAACTATTCTGCCTACAAAATACTGTTTAAGAGGAAGCGATGTCCTTCAGGTAGTTGGAATTCTTCGAGCTCTGCTGTAGTTAACCACAGAACCTCATGCCTCTTTTGCTCGTCTGCCGAGAGTTCCTCACGCTCATCATTTTCTAACTCAAACAAAAATGAGTGGAAGTGAGCAAAGCGATTTACCCCCTTTGGAGTGTGGTAAAACTTTGAGTGATACTTGGGTAACTCTGCTACTAAGCGGAGGTTTTTGTAGCCACTTTCCTCGCGAATTTCTGCTCGTGCTGCCTCCTCCGGTGTTTGCCCATCCTCCACACCACCGGTAATAAAAGTTTCCCAGTCTACCTCCTTCCAGCGCAGCGCAAGGTGCTACTCTGTTTGAGGGTTACGCACGAGAGCAGTGATTGCTTCACGCTCAACAAAAGGGAGACCCTCTCGCGGCGCATCAGCTCCCTTAGCAACAAATAGTGGCTCTTGGTTATTGTGTATATCCATACCTCTTAGAACCTAACGAATAAGGTAACAATAGTCTGCATTGAAGGTATATATTTATCCGGGTTTTCTTTCACATCTCGCGCCAATTCAGATTTATTTATCCAAGTAATTTGCTCAACCTCTTCTTCTTGAATCTTAAATTGACTGGGTAGCCAATCAAGTATAACAGAGTACCACTGTGTAAAATAATTTCTAGGAGTACGTCGCCTCTGTTTATCTCTGATATTAAATTGGATATTAGTGATACCTAATTCTTCTTCCGCTTCCTTATAGACATTGCTTTCATAACTTTCTCCCTCCTCCACTGTACCCGCGACGGCAGGACCCCATCTACCCGGATCTTTGTCTTTGGTAAACTTTCTTTGTGCAATCAGGACCTGTCCTTTGCTATTGGTTACCCAAAGAGCAGTATTTCTGTAAATATCTCTTATATAATCAACGTCCGCTCTTTTTTTGTGCCCAATTACCTCGTCGTTATCATCAACGATTTGGATATCTCTTTTTTCATTCATTCCTTTATTATCCCAAAAAATCCGACGGAATACTAACTGGCTCCCTCTGTACGACGAAATCCGAACTTTTTTCCAACAAAATCCCGATGTGGAATGAATCGTTCCGCCACTGCCTCGCTTCACTCGGCAACACCAAAGAAAAATGTTCCTTG
>JBBUFT010000071.1:0-5023 GCA_038078035.1 Patescibacteria group bacterium | reverse complement strand
GAAAAGATTCCAAAGCCAGCGATTGAAACTTCACCGCCTTTCTTTAGAGTATCGATGATAGCATTGAACAATCCATCGACGATTTCCTCAGCTTGCACCTTTGTGCCACCGAGTTTCCCATGTACCCAATCAGCTAATGCTTGTTTATTCATATATTTTTTAAATTACTTTTATAATTCTTTCGACCTTACCACGCCGAAGCCTTAGCGAAGGCGGGCTAAAACCTTTATTTTTACTGCCCACTCATTATATATCAAGGGTTTTTTAAGGCAAGGGTCTACCATACTACTTCTTTTGAAGGAAATAATGCTCGAAGCATTGATAAAAAAGCATAAAATTGCAGAGGCCACAACAAAAGAGCAGCTACTGGCACGTTCAACAAGCGGATATGGTCATATGGCCAGTTTGCAAAACTCCATACATGGAAAGGAGTATTTGCAAACTCAATTATTACGATGGCTAGAGTATTCGCTATCAGTATAAAAATAATTGGCCAAAAATTACCCGACAAAATGTCATGAGTAAGGGTCTGTTTGTTTTGCTTAAAGCATATAAATTCGAAAATAAAAAAAGTGGATATTAGAACCAGGGTGAGTATATAAAAACCAGAAAAAGGAACTTCTCCTTTTTGGGTTATAATAAAAGGCGAGAGATGCGAATCAGTTAAAAATTTTAGAGCATAAATGATGGTTAAAAAATAACCGATGATACCCAGGGTTAGTTCGCTACTCATTATTGTTGTGTAGAATCGCCCTCCAAGAGATTGCGCAAAATTAATTTTTCTATGATGCGTTACGAGATCCCTTATAAATTCATATAGAATAAAAAGAAGAAGTGTGTATGCTCCAAATGCAAACGGAGCTATCAATAAATAAACTTTTAACGGGAAAAATGGATAATACCATAATCGTGCTACAAATACCCCAAATCCATCTAAAAGGACGCAGAATAATAGAGATACTGTAGTAATGATGAGTACTTTTCTTTTTCTTGGTATTGTATCGGGAATAATACTATGGGCAAAATATTTTCTTTCAAAGAAATCAAATAGACATATAAGACCAACCCAGCTAATTCCCAGAGGTAAAACTATGAACCAATTATAACTACCTAGAAAAACTATCATCCATACTGCGGAGAAAAATAAAATAAAAATACTTAAATAGAATTCATGATGCTTAATAAATTTCAACATTTTTTACCTCGCATACTCTATAATTCTCGTTTCTCTGATCATAGTCACTTTTATCTCTCCCGGATATTTAAGTTCTTGTTCTATTTTCATCGCTATGTCGCGGGCCATAAGTTTGGCTTCAGCATCGGAGATCTTCTCTGGTGTAACGAAGATGCGGATTTCACGTCCTGCCTGCAGGGCGTAAGATTTCTCAACACCAGCAAAAGCATTGACCAATGCCTCGAGTTCCTGCAGCCGTTTTAGGTAATTTTCTACTGAATCACGGCGCGCGCCGGGTCGACCGCCAGATATTGCGTCAGCCGTTTGAACAATAATTGCCTCAATTGTTTCGTAGGGATAATCTTCATGGTGGCTTTTCATTGCCGTGATAATTTTTTCATCCGCTCCGAATTTTTGCAGAATTCTAATGCCTATCTCAATATGCGTGCCCTGTACTTCATGATCAAGCGCTTTACCGATGTCATGAACAAGCGCGCCAGCTTTGGCCACTGCCACATCGGCACCAAGCTCTTCCGCCAGCATGCCGGCAATATGCGCCATCTCAATAGAGTGTTGAAGTACGTTTTGTCCATAACTAGTACGAAAATACAATCGTCCGATAATAGCGATAATGCGCGGATCGAAGTTAAATATTCCGCATTCATAGACCGCCTGTTCGCCCTTCTCTTTTATTATTTTATTTATTTCTTCTTTGGCTTTTTCTACCAGTTCTTCTATTTTGGCTGGCTGGATGCGTCCATCTAAGATCAAGTTTTCGAGCGCCAGTCTAGCGACTTGTCTTCTGATTGGATCAAACGAAGAAATAACAATGGAGCCAGGAGTGTCGTCGACGATGAGCTCAACGCCAGACGCTCGCTCAAAGGCTCTAATATTTCTGCCTTCCTTTCCTATTATTTTTCCCTTGATTTCGTTGTTCGGAATAGATACCACGGTTGTCATGAGCTCTGAAGCCGTACTAGAAGCCAGACGCTGAATGCTCGTGGCTAAAATGTCTTTGGCTCTCCTGTCCAATTTTTCTTCGTTGCTGTTTTCAAGCTTTTGTATTTTCACCAAGATATCTTCCTCGTACTTTTTCTCAATATCCCTTAACAATTCTTCTTTTGCTTCTCCTTCTGACAATTTAGCCACTCTTTCTAGTTCAGCCCTTTTCTCTTCTTCTATTTTTAATACTTTTTCCTGGATTTTTTTCACTTCTTCCACTTTCAGTTTTATATTTTCAACTTCTTTATTTACTTCAACCTGGCGCGCATCCAAAAATTCATCCTTTTTTATCAGTCTTTTCTCTGTTTCTTTGAATTCTTGCTCCTTCTTTTTTTCTTCTTCCTTTAATTCTGCCAGTTTTTCTTCTGATGTTTTCTTCGCCTCATCGACAATTCTCTGCGCTTCTTCTTTGGCGCCGACCATCATCTGCTTTATATCGATCTCAATTGACCGTCTTTTCCCCAGCGCTATAATTAAACGCAGATAGTATCCAACCCCAACGCCGAAAAGTAGCGCTCCCGCACCTATCAGAATTATTATCAATGTTATGCCCATAAGCTTTGCGCCAGCTTACAAGAACATGCCACTATATTTGTGGTTTGGTTTTTATGCCAAAAGAAATCCGAGACAAGATCTGAAATTTTTCTCTACTTATAATTTTTCTTGTTCCCCCTATAAACTTCATAAATATATGGAATATTCCTCTAAAACCGACAATAAATTAAGAAATAAATTTTTAAAGTCAACTTGTTCAGTATATCAAACTACTCGACATTTGTCCATTTATGCTAGAATAGTGAGATGCATAGAGGAATAGAATCGTGGAAAAATCTTGTAATATATGCTTTTAATGCCTTTTCCATTCCGCTGCTTTTAAAGACACTTTTTTCTCCGTGGAAGATGGACAAAGATACTACGGGGTCTCATCTCTCTTTTCTAGAAAAAGCCGTTTTTTTAATCTTTTCACGAATTTTGGGTTTTATCGCTCGTGCGGTGCTCATTATTGTCGGATTGATTTTTACTATTTTTATTATTCTGACTTTCCCTATCTTTTTCTTTATACCGATAAAAATTAGTCGTGACTACCTGCAAGATTTGAAAAGTTTTGGCGCATCACTTTCGTATGGCGATACTTATACCCTTAATGCTCACAGTCATGACGTGATGAGCTTCAAGTCACAAAAAATTTATGGCAAAGAAAAAGTTCTGCGCATGATCGAACGCGGACTATCCAAAGATACGAATCGCAACGTGCTCTTGGTGGGTGAAAACGGCGTTGGCAAATCAACCCTTATATCATATCTGGGGCATTTGGGGCAGTCGGGGCTATCATTCCCTGGTATTCATCATCATCGAGTTGTTGAGTTGCTTGTTGAAGGGCTTTCCGTACCTTTATTTAATAAATGCCTAGAAGAAGCGGCGTCTGCGGGGAATGTAATTCTCATTATTGAAAATATTCATACTTATGAAACTTTATACGAAAGCCTCCTACCATATCTAGATAAGCCCCATCTGGGAATTATTGTTACGACTGATTTGTCAAACTATGATCAGGTGCTCAAAAATCATCCGGAATTTCTCTCCAAATTTGAAAAAGTGGATGTTCTAGGAACGAATGAACAAGATACTATTGCGATTCTTCTCGACAGCGCTCGCCACCTTGGAATATCCATCAACCGAGAAGCTATTTTAGAAATTGTGCGACTGGCTGATCGCTTGATAAATAATCAGCCAGAACCGGCAAGATCTCTTTCGATTTTGGAAGAACTCGAAACACTTCAAAAACCCATAACTATCTTGGATGTGCGGCAGATTGTGTCTGACAAAACCAATATGCCGGTAGGAGACATCGGGGGAGATGAAAAGAGGGTACTGATAGAACTTGAGAGTAAGATGAAAAAGAAAATAATTGGACAAGACGAAGCAGTCAAAGATGTCTCCGAAGCGCTGAAACGTTTACGCACAGGCATTGCTGACCATGAAAAGCCTGCCGGGAGCTTCCTCTTTCTCGGTCCGACCGGAGTTGGCAAAACCTATACGGCAAAAATTTTAGCGGAAAGCTATTTTGGTAGAAAAAATGCGATGATTCGTTTTGACATGAGTGAATTTTCTCTCCCTGAATCCGTCAATTTATTTACTGATAGACTTGCGGCGGTCATTGAGGAAATGCCGCTTTCTTTGGTGTTCTTTGACGAGTTGGAGAAATCTAATGTCTTAGTTCGCAATCTTCTTCTGCAGGTGCTGGACGAAGGTCGCCTTACTCGCAGTTCTGGGCGGGAGGCAAGCTTTAAAGACTCTATTATCATCGCTACCTCGAATGCTGGTAGCTCGGAAATTATAGAAAATCCCCAAATCGAAAAGAAATTGTTGGTTAATCACTTAATACAAAAAAATATTTTCGCGCCAGAATTTTTAAATAGATGGAGCAGTATCATACTTTTCAAGCCGCTTGATTCAAGCGAGGTTAGGAAGGTGACATCTCTAATGCTTGCCGAATTTGGAGAGCGGCTTTTGGCAGACAAAAAGATCACACTTGTCATTACCGATGCTTTGATTGATAAAGTTTCATCGGCTGGGTTTGATCCGGAATTCGGCGCACGGCCTATCAAGCGCGCTGTCGAAGAGATAGTAGAAAATAAGGTTGCTGAATATATTATGGCAGGCAACACTGGAGGTAGCATTAAAATACTTTAAAGATACCTAGTTGCTTTATATTCATAATGTGTTATAATTAGACATTATTAATTTTAATTAAATAAAATTATGAAAGAAGGCGGATTTCTTGATAGGGCATTAACATCTCTTACGGGGCAAAAACACCCTGATGCAAAAGAGAGAGAAAAAATA
>JBBUFT010000070.1:0-4223 GCA_038078035.1 Patescibacteria group bacterium | reverse complement strand
TTGCGCAGAAGGATTTTCGGAATTCCATGCAAAGACATCACTTTTTTAATCAATTTATCATCTAATTCTAGACGTTCGCGAATACTTTCAATGCCAGCAGCATCTCCTTCTTTTCCAACCATTCGAGCACCCCTGCATTCTGGATTGTCACATATCAGAAAAAATTTTTGGGACTTTTCATCATAGCCAACTTTTTTAGTCGCAAAGACCGTTAGATTTCTTGGCGCTTGGCAGATGGGACAAACGACGCGATTACGCATGCGCTCATCTAATACTGATTCTGGGATATTAATCGCAACGAATATATCTGGGTCGTTTCTATAATTTATCAAGTCTCTGAAAAACAGAGAGTATTGAATTTGATCCAAGTCGCGCGGAAAACCATCTAAAAATATCGCTTTTCTGCCAAGTTTGTCGATTTCTCTTTCTACCAACGCGAGAATAAATTCGGTTGGCAGAAGCACCTTCTGGTTCTTCCCGAGCAAGGCTTTGATTGTATCCTCGATAGAAATATATCCACGATAATGCTTTTCCAGATATTCTACGAGTTCTTTTTTCTCCTCAGGGTCCTCCATAACCTTGTGCGTCTCGCGGACCAAATCCCCCACCGAGATATGTCCGATTTTGTCTTTCCCGAAAATCTCCATCATTAACTTGGTGTAAGTTCCTTTACCTGAGTTTTTCTTACCTAAGAGATAAGCAACAAATGTACTATTCTCAAAATACTTTTTTAATTTAGCAATCTCTGGTCCGGCTTTTGCTTCAAAGTATTCTTTTCTTTGTTTTGGGTCAGTAAGATCAAACCTTTTAGTGAGGTTTGGTATTTTGGTTTTAGTAATGGGAAAATTGGTTAATGGCCCTTTCATGAATAATCAAATAAAAAACAGCTTTCGCTGGATAATAGTAATGCTGTTATTGTAGCAGAGATTGACAGATTTTGCAAAATTTATTTTATTAATTCTGAGAAAAAAATATTATCGTCCACACACTCTATTACATGGCGAACATATTCTGTCATGTTTTCAGGAAGCTCTTTTCTTTTCACCCACCTTAAATCGTCACATTTATGGGGTTCCATATTTTTTATTTCTCCCGTCCACTTTTCTGCCGTAAAGAACAAATCGATTCTGTCTCCTGTTTCATCATGTTTTGTTCTATAAAGCACATGAGCCAGACGAAAATCAGACTGAGACAAGTCAATTCCTATTTCCTCCCTTGTTTCTCGAATCAATGCGACCGTTGGAAATTCCGCTTCTTCTACATGCCCTGAAGGAAGATGGTAATTTCCATCCTCATACCCAGTATTGCATCGACGAGCAATTAATATTTCCTCCCCTCTCTTAAGTAGAAGATATACTGCCGGAACAGCTTTATTTCTAATCTTCATAAAAATTTAATCTCAAATTCTTCCATATTATTCCATCGTCTGATACCTCGCCATGATTTCAGTCTCGACTTCCTCCCGGTCGCGACCGTATTTGACATACGAAAGTTCTTTCAAATTATCAACAATGTCGGGATTCCCCTTCTCTGGTGGAAGGGTGAGCAAGTTGAAGGGTTTGGTCGGCTGACCTTTTACTAACATGCTCATGTAGGCATTGTAGTTGTCGAGCTTGGTGATGTCCGCGGCGGTGAATTGGGGTTTGAACTTTGGTTCTAGAAATGTTGCGTCTTCGGTGCCGACACGAAACACCGCCATTGAACCGACGTTGCCAAAAACCGCGTTTTTAATATTGTCTTCAAGCTGGGTTATGTATTGATGCGCGATGTTGAGCGAGAGTCTGTATTTGCGAGCTTCAGACAAGATAGAAGCAATGGAGTCAGTCGTAATATTCTGAAATTCGTCAATGTAGAGATAAAAGTCGTTCATTGGCTTGCCAAACATGTCTACTCGAGAGAGCGCCGCCATCTGAATTTTGCCGACCAACACCAATCCAATCAGATTTGCGTTTATGTCTCCGAGCCGCCCTTTGGACAGATTCACTAAAAGAATTTTCTTCTCATCCATTATTTTTCTGAAGTTAAAAACAGAGTTCTGCTGGAGCACCACCGGACGCATGATGTCGTTACTGATAAAATTATCAAACTTTGAAGAAATATATGGCACAAAGTTCGCGAGCGATTGATCTCCGGTTGTTTGTTCTGCGGAAATCCAGAATTGTTTGATGATGGGATTCTTGCACCTTTCGAGCTTCATATCACGAAATTCTTTATCAGCCAGAACTCTGGTAATCTCAAGCAGAGTCGAGCCGGATTCTGGATCTTCCATCACTAAAAAGGCGCTATTTCTAAAATATTGCTCGAACATCGCCCCACCCCCTATCTTCATGTCAAAGAGCTTATTGAAAATCCCCATCAGTTCATTCACTACAAAAGTTTTTTGCTCTGGATATTTCGGATCATATTCAAGCATATTGAGCCCCATTGGACGAGCCGTGTATGCTGGGTCAAAATAAATAACATCGTCAATTCGCTCTTTGGGAATTCTAGAAAGAATGGTTTGAATATCTGTGCCATGCGGATCGATATAACAGCAGCCGTCGCCAGCCTTTATATCCTGTGTGATCATATTAAGCATGATGTTGGTCTTACCCGTACCTGTCTGACCGATCACATAGAAATGGCGCATTCTGTCCTCTCGCGCCAGGTGGATTTCTGTTTCCCGCCCTCGATAGTTATTTACTCCAAGAATTATTCCCTCAGTCCCCATCTCAAGTGGCGCGGGCGCAATGCCAGCTTTGGCTTCCTTCAGCTGTGGCTGACTTCCGATGCCGACTGGGAAATGGAAGACTGAAGAAAGTTCCTTCAAATTCATGGGAAGAATTTTGTCATGAGAAAAGGAACGGAAAGAAAAGTCTTGAAAGAGTTTTTTTAAATCTTTCCCATGCATTTCTTCAAAAAAGAAAGAATTACTAGCCGCTTCAGAAAACTGATGGAAAGAAGATTCTACTTCTTTCAAGATTGCTCCTGCGCGCTCCTTTGTCTCTGCAGAAGCAATCACGCGAATATTGGCTTTCATGATGGTGCTTTTTATTTTATTCCCTATTTTCTCGACTGCACCCTCATCTACCGCGCGCCTGCCCTTCATGTACTTTTCTTTTTTCTCTTCCGGCTCTTTTTTCACTCCGAAAATGAGTTCTTTGCCCACTTTCATCAAAGCATGATTGAATTTGTAGAAATTGTCAGCCGCATGCTTCACAGACACGCCGTCCTTTACATCATCTAAAATCTTATGGAACTCGTTTATGAATTTATCTCCGGCAGGCGCTATGACCAGCTGAATGGCGGCGCCTTCGCCTTCGGTTTGTAGTTTAGAAAAAACATTCAAGATTGGATTCATCGGATCATGTTCTATGTTGTCATATGTCTTGATCGGCATTACTGCCCGCTCGCTAAAACTGGCATAAGCTCCAGCTGACCCGCCAGAAACATTGAAAATATTATAATCATCCGTAACTTCCCGAATTTTCGCATCATGGTAAAATGCCAAAATTTGTTTTTCAAATAGCGTTAGGTGCTTGTTCGGAATGGCGGCATAGACGACCACTTCGTCGCTCCTGCCCGCGAGCGCCACTTCCAGCGTAAAATAATTTTCTTTTTCATTATTTTTACCGATTGAGATGGAGTGCATGCCGGCGTAAAACTGCTCCATTGCGCCGATAAATTCTTTGAAACCTTTTGATTTATCAGCCTCATCAGTTGGGGGTGGAAGTGTTATTTCAAACAAAGTCATATTAAGAGATTTATACAGGGGCGAGTCTTCCTTAAAATCGGACATGGCTTGCCCCGTTTTTAAATATTGGACTAAGAGCCGGTGGAAATCGTCTTCAATATGCGGACTTCCCATCGCTTCCATTACAGAGAGCGCATTTTTAATTCCTTTAGTGATGACAATACCTAAAAGCTCCTCCATTACCACATCGTGAGCTTCAGGCTTCAAGGCAAGCACGATGCCCTCTTTGTCTTTCTTATCTAGGAGAACGCTCCCATGCAACGCCTGCTCTACCGGCACGTCTCTATAAGCTTCTACAACCTCCCCAGCTGCATTTTCCTTAGCATTTTCAAAATGCCCTATTTCAATTAATTCTTGTTCTCTCTTCGCAACATGCGCCCGCAGATAATCAAGCTCCTCTTCTGGAGTCTTAAACTTCGGCATTTCCTTAAAGAAAGCTGGTTGCATTCGACTAATTATACAACAAAATCAATAAAAAATTAAACTTCTT
>JBBUFT010000069.1:0-3830 GCA_038078035.1 Patescibacteria group bacterium | reverse complement strand
GGTTGTACAAGTGCTTTGGGAGCATTTAGGCTGGGTTCGACTCCCAGCGGCCCGACTTCACAAAATAATATCGCTTACTACTTTTACCCTTGCTTTTTTGTTCTTTAAATCAAGAAATACAACCAACAAATCTACTTGCCATTCTTTATCGTCTAATTTTTTAGACAATAAATAAGTTTGAATTGTTCGAGACAATCGTCTCAGCTTCCAGGGGTGCATATTGTCTTCTGCTCGATATTCATTTGTTCCCGCCCGACCGGACGACTCTGGTCGTTCGGGCAGGTCACGAGCGACATCGTTAATATTATCTCTGGCAACACTTTTCACTTCAATAAAATAGAATTTTTCAGCTTTTTCAGCCACAATATCTATTTCTCCCCATTTTTTAGTATAATTTCTATCTAGAATTGAAAAGCCATGTTTCACGAGAAACTTTTCAGCTAAATTTTCTCCGATCTCCCCTATTTTTTGTTTTTCTGAAGTAAAAACTTTCGGCATTTTATATTTAATTTGTAAGTATATTATAGTTTCACAAGAAACATGTTTCACGTGAAACAATTAGTACAATTTTATGTCTTTTATAAAAATATCCTTATTTTGCAACATATTTTTTAGATAATTTAGGTAAAAGACAGTTTTTAACTATGTCCTTTATAAACATTACCAACATATTTATCCACAGTTTTCCACAAAATACACTTGTTTTAATTGGTTATAGAAAATAAATAAAGGACATAATTTGTGCGGCCAGAGAGAATCGAACTCTCGTCTCATCCTTGGCAAGGACGTATTCTACCACTAAACCATGACCGCATATCTAAAAAACTATTTTATTATAATATTTTAATGGTTATAACGCAATTTTTAATTTAGCCTTGTAAAATAAGAATTATTTGTCTTTTATCAAAAAAGGTGTATAATTATCAAATTACTAAATTGATTTTGCGCCTGTAGCTCAATGGATAGAGTGCTCGTCTTCGGAACGAGTGATGTGGGTTCGATTCCTGCCAGGCGCACAAAAATAATGGAAAATATTAAAAATTTAATATTAAAAATACCCACAGAAGTTTCACGTGTAACGGAGACGTTAGAGAAAGCTGGTTTTGAAGCATATTTGGTTGGTGGGTGTGTTCGTGATCTTATGATGGACAGAGAACCAAAGGATTGGGATATAACAACAAATGCAAAACCAGAACAGATTATGGGTCTTTTTGAGAAGACTGTATATGAAAATAGTTTTGGAACAGTAGGAGTTTACATACCTTCTCAAGTAGGTGTTTCCCGTGAAACAACAAATGATAATGTTTTCCGTGAAACATCCGAATATCTAGTTGTAGAAGTAACTCCATACAGGCTAGAGGCAAAATACACTGATTTTAGACATCCAGATCAAGTAAAGTTCAGTGATAAGTTAGAAGAAGATCTGAAAAGACGAGATTTTACCATAAATGCCTGTGCGCTAAATCATAAAGGACATCTAATTGATATGTTTGATGGAATAAAGGACATTGAATCCAGAACAATCAAGACAGTAGGGGATCCCGATGAGCGATTCAATGAAGATGCCCTGCGAATGTTGCGAGCTGTACGGCTTGCTTGCCAATTTGATTTTTCTGTGTCATATGAAACAACCGAAAGTATTGTAAAAAATTCGGATTTAATTAAAAATATTTCTCAAGAGAGAATCCGCGATGAACTTGAAAAAATAATTATGTCGAAGAATCCTTCTGCTGGACTTGCCATGTTGCAGAAATTTGGGTTATTGAAGAATATAATTCCCGAGCTTGAAGAGGGGGTAGGATGTGAACAATTGGGTGAACATATTTATGATGTCTGGGAGCACTTGCTCCACGCCTTACAGCATGCGGCTGACAAGAATTGGCCTCTAGTGGTAAGGCTTTCTGCGCTTTTTCATGATATTGGGAAACCCAGAGCGCGGCGTTTAGCGGAGCCGATGAACAATTTAGAACGGTCTGGCCGGGGGAGGGACCCGGAGAACCGAGGACCTGATAAATTGTTTAGCGGCGGAGCTAAAAAAAAGTATACTTTCTACGGCCATGAAGTTGTGGGTGCGCGGATGGCGAAAAAAATAATGGAGAGATTGAAATTTCCGAAAAAAGAAATTGATTTAGTAGAGAAACTTGTACGCAATCACATGTTTTTTTCCGACACAGAGTTAATCACACTCTCTGCAGTACGTAGAATCATTGCGAAAGTTGGCGCAGAGAATATTTGGTCCCTAATGAATGTGCGTGAGTGCGACAGAGTGGGGATGAAGAAAAAAGAAGCGCCTTATCGTCTGCGAAAATATTTTGCCATGATTGAAGAAGCCCTGCGAGATCCGATATCAGTTGGACAATTAAAAATTAACGGAGAATTTATGATAAAAGAGCTTGGAATTAAACCTGGACCCAGAATGGGGTGGATATTGAATGCGCTTCTTGAAGAGGTTCTCGATGCGCCGGAGAAAAATACAATAGAACACTTGTCCGAGCTAGTTAGATCTCTCGATTCTCTTCCCGACGGCGCGCTGAAAGCCCTTGGGGATAGGGGAAAAGAAAAAAAAGAAGAATTAGAAGAAGAGGAAGTTGCTAAACTTCATCAGAAACACGGAGTGAGAAAATAAAAAAATTATTAAAAATCAAATTTTTCCGGTACGGATTTTTTGAAGTTTAAAGAATCCTGAAGTTTTCGCACCGCCGTGCTCAAAACCCCTCCAAAATTTATTTTCAATAATTTTTTAAGAAACTTCTTGTTGGTAACAGTTCTCGCAATAAATAGTTTCAGTTCGTTCGGGGGAGTAGGAAGTTTCGAATTCTACCTCGCATTTTTCTGTGCCATGCACGTGATTTCCTAACTCACACATGCAGAAGCGGTGCCAGAGCTGTCTGGGGTTACGCTTACTCATCCTGTCTTGATGCCGACACTCAAAATCCTTGTGGGGTAAGGGAATATTCATTCTCTTATAGAAATCTAGCTCGGATTTTGTGATACGGAAATTCTTTTTACAATCTTTGCAGACCAAAACTTCATTTAAAATTTCCTCCGAAACTTCGGAAATTGTCTCCGGTATATTTTCTTCCTTAATTGTTTCCTTGCCATATGTGCCACTTGTTTCTTTCTGCCAATTAAAGCCTTTTTCCTTTGCTTCTTTCTCGGTCATGGGGAAATATTCTTTAGCCAATGTCTCATTGTAGCCGAAAGGAGAAAGCGCTGGAGGGAGGAATTCTCCATAAATCCCCCCCCTTTTTAATTGCGCAACGATTTCTTCTTTTAGTTTTAAATACTCTTCTTTTCCGTATTCTTTGTTTAGGATATAATAATTCTTCTTATTTAATCCAGCGCAACCGAAACAATTTGTACAATTATAACAACTGTCGGAATAAGATGTTTCGTTACAATACATGATATAACTTGCCACTACACTATTGGTGCTTTGCAATGTGCCCATGATATTGTAACAACGCTCTGGTTTGAAATACAGATTATTGCAATCATGACAATCTGTTGGGTCTTCACCGTCAGCACAATAAGATGAATTTTTAGAATTGCGAACATCAAATATATTTACTCCGTCATGGCAGTTATACATGTAGTCGCCGGTAGCATTGTTACATTTCACCGATGAAGCGTATTTTACTACCGCGCTGGCGCGCAGTTTTTTATATTTTTCTCTGGTTTCCTCGATGGATTTATATGAGCTCAAGATTTCAGCCTTTTTCTTTTCAAATTCTTTTTTGGTGTATTGAACATTTTCTATGCAATAACTTAAATTGCGTCCGTTAGCACAAAGAATACAGTTTTGACAATTACGCATATCAAATGAAAAG
>JBBUFT010000068.1:0-2110 GCA_038078035.1 Patescibacteria group bacterium | reverse complement strand
TTGGTACCAGCATTGCCTGAATCAACTGAAACTCCAGTTCCTCCAGCTCCAGCGGGAAGTGTCGCAACAAAGCCCACCCCGCCACCGACAGAATTTGCAACGGCAATAAGATATGTGGCAAGAGCCACGGGGAATATTTATCAAACCTTTGCGGACAAAATAGAAGAAAGAAAGTTCTCTGGAACGCTAATACCTAAAGTATACGAGGCGTATTTCGGCAACCAAGGAGAGTCTGTGGTAATGCGATACCTGAAAGGAGATGAAAAAACCATAGAAACTTTTGTCAGCATTCTTCCAAAAGAGTATTTAGGAGGAGATGCAACAGAAAATAATGAAATCAAGGGGTCTTTCTTGCCCAATAATGTTAAAGACATCAGCCTCTCGTCTGATACCACAAAAATATTTTATTTATTCGAGAGTGAAAGCGATCTAGTAAACAGTATAATAGGCACAACCTTGAACTTGTCGGATAACAAAAAAGTTCAGATATTTGACTCTTCCTTCACAGAGTGGCTATCGTTCTGGCCGAATAATAAAATTATTACTCTTACCACTAAGCCTTCGGCCAGTACCCCAGGATACATGTATAAAATTGATGGAACTGGCAAAAATTTAACAAAAATCTTGGGTGATATAAATGGGTTAACCACGCTTACAAGTCCTAATGGAAAGTTAGTTCTTTGGAGCGACAATAATTTAACTTCGCATATTTATCATATGGATACTAAAGGTTCAGATTTATTGGGAATAAAAACTCTGCCAGAAAAGTGCGTCTGGGGCAGGATAAGCGATGTTGTGTATTGTGCTGTGCCAAAACTAATTGATGCGGGTCTATACCCAGATGCTTGGTATCAGGGGGAGGTATCATTTTCAGATCAAATTTGGAAAATTGATATTGAAACCGGGAATGCCACAATGATCGAAGACCCAACCACAACTCCTGGCGGAGAAGATATTGACGGCATTAAGCTTGCCTTAAATGAGAGTGAAGATTATTTATTTTTTGTAAATAAAAAAGATTCTTTTCTATGGGAATTGGAGCTGAAGTAAATTTTGAAGGGGTTTCGAGGCTGACGAGCCGAGAACTTCAGGATTTTTTAAGCTTCAAAAAATCCGTACCGGAAAAATCTACTTCAGCTCCAATTCTTTAAATAGTCCCAACATATTTGATTACTACTCGGCGAGATGCTCCTATGCCCACTGACTCAGTTTTTAGATCTGTGGCATCAGACAAAAATTCATGTATAACCCGCCGCTCGAAAGCTGACATCGGATCCACTTCTATGTTTGATTTGAAATAACGCGCTCGCTCTGACATCATGTGAGCCACGGCGCGGACATTGTCAACACGTTTCTTTTGGAAACCATTAATATCAATTAAAATATTACTTTCTGCCCCGGGTCCATTTTCGGTTTCCGGAATTTTTGCTTCGATCATCCTGCGAGCAATATGATTTAATGCATTGAGCGCTTCACCATCGCGAGTAATGAAAAGATGCGGCTCACTTACCTCAACTGAAAACCATGTATTAGTGCCACCCTCTTCGGTAATAGTAATTTTATTGAGTATAGCCCCAGTTTTCTCAATCAATTCTTTTATTAAATTTTGCATTGCATCTTTATCCATTTTATTTTTTTTCAGTACTTGTGACTGAGGTCTCAATTTTGTGTTGGGATTTTCTGCTCACATAAATCTGCTGACCTACTGTAAATATATTATTCGTAATCCAATATAAAGCAATAGCCCCAGAAATGGTGTAAGAAATAAAAACTACAACAAAGGGAAAAATGTATTTCATCTGCATATTCATGCTTTTACTGAAACTTTCTCCGAAGGAAAGAGTGGAGGAATGGGCAACTGTAGGGGGGGTTGGTTTTGGCATAAAGTGGGCTTGTAAATATTGAGATATGCCGGCTAAAATTGCTAAAATTAAGCTTTTCTTGCTTATATCGAGAACCCCCAAGAAAAGCATGTTTACCTTCTCCGGGATATGTACAAAGGAATAAAGCAAATCTCCTTGAAAATTTATCCCCCTCAAGAAAACATAATACAACGCGAAAATAATTGGAATTTGAATCAAAACCAGAAGGCACCCAGAAAATGGATTGG
>JBBUFT010000067.1:0-6291 GCA_038078035.1 Patescibacteria group bacterium | reverse complement strand
GAAGTAAACGGATTTCTTTTTGAAAGACCTTTGAGCATTTTTTTAACACTAGCCGCCCCGCGTTTGAATAGTGTTTGCTTGCGATCTTTGTTTTTAGTGATTTCTCTAAAAAGATTTTCCTTTACCTTGTCTATTGCCTGATATAAGTCTTCCTCATCAGCGCTTCCGTAAAATTTTTCGCCCCGGAGATTAATCAGACAGTCAGCGTGGAAAACGTTTCCCGACTTGTGGTGCTTTGTATTCTTGGAAACTTCAAAAGAAATCCCCACTTCCCCTCCCGCCTCTTCAGCTTTCGCAAGGAGCCTGCCTAAGGTGGTTTCTTTGTTTAAAACATGGTCTTTGATGGCAGGAGTCAGCTCCATATTTTTGCTCTGTAAATTTATTTGCATATAATAATCATATCATAACTTTTAACTCTCCACGTTCGTAAATCTTTTTTTCAGCCATGATTGAGCCGCTACTATAATTATCATTATAAGCAAGATAAATCCTATCGCCACATAAATGTTATTGAAAATATCCGCCAGGTATGTGAATCCAAGCCCCGAAAGATACCCGATCGAAATAAGAATAAGAAGCGACAAAACAATGGCTGGTGTTTCATAAACAACAAACTGCCAAAATGAAAGATTTGTTTTGTGCACATAGGTAGTCAATACAACCGGAGTACCAACAATAAATTTGGCAAAAATAAGACCGATGAAATGGTTCCCTCGACTTGCCCGAGTTAGTGTTTCCCCGATAATCGATATAGTGTCGGCATAACGATGTGAAATTATTTTCTCGACGGTGGCAGTTTTGCCAAGTAAAAACCATAAAATATTAGGAGGGAAAGATCCGAGAAAACTTAATATTATTACAGAAAAGACGGGCAAGACTCCCTGCGCCACAAGGAAACCTAGGGCAAATAAGGCAAATTCCCCTCCGACTATTACTCCACCCAAAATAATAATATATTCAAATGATCGATGATTTATTATAAATATCTTTAACCATTCTATCCATTCAATCATTGACACATTCTATCATTTTATTATTTAGAAATATATAGTATAATTCTTCTTATGGTTTCGCCTAAAAAAAAGCAACAGAGAAGTAAAAAACATAAAGTGGTGATGGTTTCCGGCGGTTTCGACCCTATTCATCCGGGACATACTCGCCTTTTTAAGGAAGCCAAAAAACTTGGAGACAAGCTGGTGGTGGTTATCAACAACGATCACTGGATTCGTGCTAAGAAAGGTCATGGATTTATGAACGCAAAGGATCGTGCGGAGGTTATTTCTTCCTTCCGTGATGTGGATGTCGTAATGATTTCAAATCACAAAAAATATTCGAGAGGTCCCAAGGATATGAGTGTTTGTCGAGAGTTATTAAAGTTACGCCCACATATATTTGCTAATGGCGGGGATAGAAATGAACGAGATGCCGAAAATCCGAAATCTTCATTGCATTATGATATAGCGCTTTGCAAAAAGCTTGGTATCGAAATGGTCTATAATGTCGGAAAGGGCGGTAAAATCAGAAGCTCATCGGAATTGTTAAAAGAATACATAAAGAAAAATAAATGAAACCTTTAAATCAGATGACCAAAAAGGATTTAAGTCAGATTAGAATGATAGTTTTTGATGTTGATGGAGTGATCGTTCCGAGAGGAACCAAAATAAAACAAGTAGGAAATATTACAACTCTTGAGACAAAAATAATTGCCAAAAAACAAATAGAGCAAATAAAAAAACTTCACAGATTGGGGTTTTTAATAAATATCAGTTCCGGCAGAGGACTTTATATGTTGCAAGAAATGTTCAGGGAAGTTCTGCCTTTCGTTAGTCTGACTTATGAGAATGGCAGTGCCACTTGGTATAAGGGAAAAGTTTATCAACATGTCAATAGTTTTACGCATTTACAAAGCATGTTTTTTAAACTTAAGAAAATCGCAGTCAAGAATAAAAAAATAAAAGGTTTTGAGCCCAAAGAATTTATTATAACTTTACACTGCACAAAGAAACTAAAAGTAGTAGAAAACGCGGTGAAATCCCAAAGAAACCTAACCACTCATTGGAACGGAGAAGCCTATGATATTTTAATTAAAAAAAGTCAGACTAAGTCCATAGGTTTAAGGCAGATAATGAAAATTTTTAAATTAAAGAAAAAAAATGTCATGGCGATGGGCGATAATTATAACGATCATGAGTTGTTGCAGGCAAGCGGAACACCCGTTTCGGCTGATAAAAGTAGAATTGCGGGGAAATTTTTTGTTCCCCTAGAAGGTAAATTTCTTCCGGCAGATGTTCTGATGCAAAAAATCTTGTCATTAAAGAAAGGTGGGGTATAATGGAACTATGGAATTCAAACCATTCACAATAGAGCGTCCATGGGGACAATTTCGACAGCTAACTCATAATAGTCTTTCAACAGTAAAAATTCATAGAGTAAAACCAGAAGAAGAAACAAGCTGGCAAAGTCATACTAAGCGCGGGGAATTCTGGCATGTTGTGGGGGGTGATGGTAAAATAATTGTAGAAGATAAAGAATACTCTGTTGCTCCAGGCGCTGAATATTACGCTCCAGTCGGTGCCAAACATCGCCTTATAGCTGGCAAGTCTGGTATGATATTAGTTGAAGTGGCTACTGGGGATTTTGACGAGGAAGACATAATTCGTTACGAAGACAAATATGGTCGCGCTCAAAAATAAAAAACCAACAAAAAAGAAAGTCTCCAAAAAAGTTGGAGTAAAAAAGTCCCGACCGAAGTCGGGATCCCGACAAGGGTCGGGAAAAAAACTTGGATCTGAGCTAAAAAGATCCCCGCGCAATCCAATCATCGAGCCCCGACCATATGCTTGGGAGTCAAAAGCCACATTTAATCCGACGGCAATCTACGCCGATGGCAAAGTGCATATTTTATACAGAGCGATAGGAGACAGTGATAATTCTGTCTTAGGCTATGCCAATAGCGTTGATGGTTTTACTCTCAAAGAGACTTATCCTAAACCCGCTTATTTCCCGTATATTGGTCTTAAGTATGATACGACACTACCATCGATCGATTATAGTTCTGGAGGCGGGTGGGGTGGCGGAAGTGAAGATCCGAGAATGACACTCATTGGTGGCAGAGTCTATGTACTTTACACTGCGTTTGATGGATGGGGTTCGGTTCGCATTGCGCTCATCTCGATCAGTTTGGATGATTTTCTAGCAAAGCGTTTTAATAATTGGAAGGAGCCAGTTCTAATCTCTCCGCCGGGTGAAATACATAAAAACTGGGTTCTTTTCCCGGAAAAAATAAATGGCAAGTACGCGATACTGCACAGTATTTCGCCGAATATAATGATCGACTATTTTAATTCTCTTGACGAACTTGACGGCAGAAAGTTTATACATAGTATCCATAATAAGGAGGCATCATGGACGACTTCCGGTAAATTTGTGCGAGGCGCTGGACCTGCTCCTATAAAAACAAAGTATGGATGGCTCGTCCTGTATCACGCTATTGAAAAAAACGACTCTGGTAGATATAAATTGTGGGCGATGATTCTAGATTCCAAGAATCCTAGCAAGGTCTTATGCGACTCGAGTCAGCCCATCTTGGAACCAGATTTGTGGTATGAGAATGAAGGCTATAAAGGCGGCGTAGTATATGCTTGCGGAGCGATCGTTAAAGATGAAGAACTGTTCGTGTATTACGGAGGCGCAGACAAGGTTTCTTGTGTGGCAACGGTCAACCTCGACAAATTTCTACAAGAATTGATAAGTCATCGAGTGATAAAGTTAAAAAGCAGAAGAATCAAACCTTAATATTTTATGTTTGTTGTAAAAAGATCTCATCACAATCCGATATTAACTCCTGACAAGAGTCATTATTGGGAAGCTTCTGCTACTTTTAACATGAGCGTCATAAAAGTCGGAAGGATATCCTACGGCGTATATAGGGCAATTTCAGCCGGAGACACATTTCGCAATCCTTCACAAATTTCAGTCATTGGCATCGGCGAGAGCAGAGACAGTTCACACTTTGAGAAACGCAGGCAGTTCATCGCGCCGGTTATGGAGTGGGAAAAATTTGGTTGTGAAGATCCGCGAATAACATTTTTTGAGGGACGTTATTACACCTTCTACACCGCTCTCGGCGGTTATCCTTTTTCTGCCGACAATATCAAGATCGCCGTAGCAGTATCGAAAGATTTAAAGGAAGTAGATGAACGGCATTTAGTCACTCCTTTCAATGCCAAGGCGGCAACCCTTTTCAGCGAACGCATCGGAGGCAAAGTAACTTTAATTTTAACCGCCCATACGGATGGACCGGGAACGCAAATCGCCATAGCGCAGGCTGATAAAATAGAGGATTTCTGGAATCCGAAGTTCTGGGACAAATGGCATATTAATATAGATAAATACGTCATCAACCCTCGCCGCACTTCGTATGACCACGTTGAAGTCGGCGCTCCCCCGATCAAAACAAAAAGCGGCTGGCTTTTAATATATTCACACATCCAAAACTATTTTCCTAATCCTAATAATAACGAACGTGTTTTTGGCATTGAAGCGCTCCTGCTCGATCTGTCTGATCCCAAAAAAATAATCGGACATACGAAAGGGCCGATCCTTGCGCCTAACGAAGCTTATGAACTCTTCGGACATGTTAATAATATAGTTTTTCCAAGCGGAGCGATACTCCATGGTGACAAACTCACCATCTATTACGGCGCCGCCGATACAACCACCTGTAAAGCGCACGTCAGCCTCACCGACCTTCTGGGAACAATTCATCCAAAAACTAAATCGCGATGGCAATGCCGTCGAGCAGAGAATAATCCTATCATCTCGCCTATTAGAGAACATCCCTGGGAAGCCAAAGCGACATTCAATCCGGCCGCAATCAGGCTCGGCAAAGATATTCATATTCTCTACCGCGCGCTCTCCGAAGACAACACCTCTACCATTGGTTATGCAAGAAGCAGTGATGGAGTAACAATAATTGAAAGATTGCCCGACCCTGTATACATACCGCGTGAAGATTTCGAAATAAAAAAAATTGCTGGAGGTAATTCTGGTTGTGAAGATCCTCGTCTAACAAAAATAGGGAAAAAAATCTATATGTTCTATACCGCATTTGACGGTATTGGTCCGCCCCGTGTCGCTGTCACTGCGATAACTGAGAAAGATTTCGTGGCCCATAATTGGAACTGGGAGAAACCCCTAATTATCACTCCTGGCGGCTTTGACGACAAAGACACTTGCATCTTCCCCGAAAAAGTCAAAGGAGGCTACTTTATTTTACACAGGGTCAGCAGTCAAGTTTGTGGCGATTATCTGCACTCCCTTAATTTCAAAGTTGATACTGTTAAAAAATGCATCCGAATCTTTGGTCCGCAAGTAAGTTCGTGGGACAGCGCCAAAGTCGGCATTGCCGCTCCTCCGATTAAAACTAAATATGGCTGGGTTCTCCTCTATCATGGAATTTCCAAGAATCATAATACCTACCGTATCGGCGCCGTGCTCCTTGATAAAAAAGATCCGACTCTCGTCCTTGCCCGCACAGATGACCCGATGTTTGAACCCACAGAGTCTTATGAGAAAGTCGGCATAGTAAACAATGTGGTTTTTCCTTGCGGCATGATTGAACGCAAAGGACTTTTGTATTTGTACTATGGCGGCGCTGACAAAGTCGTCGGAGTTGCTACGATCGAGCTTAATCTGCTTGTGAAAATGCTAGTTCGTGGCACGAAGTTTTAATGTACGTAATTTTTTTTAATCATATTAGTAAGAAATTTACTATTTTCCTGGCACAAATTTCATTGATATTGAATTCACGCAGTGCCGAATGTTTTTGGGAGTTAAATGTTCACCTTCAAACAGATGTCCCAGATGCCCACCGCATTTGGCGCAAGTTATTTCTGTGCGCACGCCGTCCGCATCTAAACTTTTCTTTATCGCGCGCGGTATTTCGTCATCAAAGGATGGCCACCCGCAAGTTGATTCAAATTTCTGCTCCGATGTATAAAGTGGCGCTCCGCATTGACGACAAACATACATCCCCTTTTCTGTATTTTTTTCATATTCGCCCGTGAAGGGCATCTCTGTTCCCTTCTCAATAATCACTCGCTTCTCTTTGTCTGTAAGTTTGTTCATATAATTAAAATTTTCAAAATATAACTTTTAGAGGGGTTTCGAGGCTGACGAGCCCTGAATTCCAAGATTTTCTAAGACTAAAGTTTCATTGAAAAATCCGTACCGGAAAAAGATATATTTTAAAAATTATTTCAATAGAAATCTCAAGCTAGAAACCACTCG
>JBBUFT010000066.1:0-10912 GCA_038078035.1 Patescibacteria group bacterium | reverse complement strand
ACCATCGACCTCTGTCTTATCAGGACAGCGTTCTACCACTGAACTACACGCTCAAAAACCTAAATAAATATACCATAAACAAAACAAAAAACCACCCAACATGGGTGATTCTTTGTGAAAATTTTTAGATTAGTATTCCCTGCGTCCACCTCCCCCGCCTCCGTATCCGCCTCGGTCATTGCCACCAGAGCGTGGTGGGCGAGCTTCCATTGGGCGAGCTTCGTTGACGGTTAGTTTGCGTCCTTCGAATTCTTGGTCATTAAACATCGAGATAGCTTTTTGAGCCTCTTCTTGCGTTGACATTTCTACGAATCCAAAACCTTTTGAACGACCAGACATTTTGTCCATGATAATCACAGCTGATACAACTGTTCCAGCCTGCGCGAAGAGCTCTTTAAGAGCATCTTCTTGGGTGCTGTAAGGGAGTCCCCCTACATATAGCTTTGTAGCCATAACTTATTTCTTCTTCCCTTTTTACGAAAAGGGACAAAAAACTATTTGTAAACGTAGAAACTCGATTTCGCTAAATGAGACCCTACCCGAACATCATAACATATAAAAAATGAAAAGCAATTAAATTTGAACTCTTACACAAAAACACGCCCTTGCGGACGCGTCCTTGTATAAAACCCCTATTTGTTTTTATATCTTATCTCACAATAGGAGAGTCAGATATGAAGTACTTCCTTAAGTGGAGACGTACAGAAAGAAAAATTATTACAGGTAGATATTTTTATTCTTCTTCAGCTCCCATAGCGCCAGAATTAATATCAGCAATAATATCTGCGATACCCCCCTCCATTATTTTGGGTAAATTGTGCCAGGACTTTTTTATACGATGATCCGTCACTCGATCCTGAGGAAAATTATAAGTGCGGATTTTTTCACTGCGGTCTCCAGTGCCAATTTGCTCTTTGCGAGTCCCTGCGTATTTTTTTGCCTCTTTTTCCTCTTCCAATTGCGCAAGCTTGGCGGTTAAAATCATCATTGCCTTCTCTCGGTTTGCTAATTGGCTCCGTTCATTTGTCGAACGAACATCGAGTCCGGTGGGTTTGTGGATAATCCTCACAGCTGTCTCAACTTTATTTACGTTCTGCCCGCCTTTCCCGCCCGAGCGAGAATATTCCAGTTCGAAATCACTCTCATTTATTTCAAAATTTATTTTCTTCCTAATGGGTAGAACCGCCACCGACGCGGTCGAAGTGTGCACCCTTCCATTCTTTTCGGTTGCTGGAATTCTTTGCACTCTATGCACTCCCGTCTCGTAACGCATTTTTTTAAAAACATCCTTGCCTTTTATCTCAAAACTGGCTTCTTTGTAGCCGTTTAAATCGCTTTTGGATTCATAATTTGTTTTCCATTGCCATCTTTCTGCCTCAGAAAATTTCTCATACATGTGCGCAAGCTCCCATGCAAACAAAGAAGCTTCATCGCCTCCTGCGCCGGCTCGCACTTCAAGCACTATTTCGTTGGGGAATTCTTCTGCCTCCTTGTCTTTATTAAGAATATCTTCTATTTGTTTTTCTATTTTTTCCCGTTTTTCTTGTATAAATTTGAGTTCTTTGGCTGCTAGTTCGTGCAAGGTATCATCTCCTGCCCGCCCCGCCACTTCTCCGGGTGGGGCGAGCATTTCTCGCACCTCTGCTTCCTCACGCAAAAGTTTCTCTAGTTCTAGCGCTAGAAAATTGGTTCTGTGATCTTTTTTTAGTTCAGCTAAATCTAAATTCATATTAATAATATTATATAATAAAAAATAAATCGTCGCAGGTACACTTTTTAGAAAGCTTTGTGTGGGAGTTGCAAATGTGCCCTTTCGGAGACTTGCGAACGCGACCGGCGTGAGCACGAGGAATTTTTCAGCAGAAAAATATCCGTGCTCCGAAAGGGCACATTTATATTGTACTTATTTTTTAGCTTTCACAGTTGCAGCGCGACGCTTGTTGAACCTCTCCACGCGCCCAGCAGTATCCATGATTTTTTCGTTGCCAGTATAGAAAGGATGGCATTGACTGCAGATTTCCATTTGAATTTCTGGCATAGTTGAACCCACTTTAAAAACAGCTCCGCAGGCGCAAGTCGCAATTGACGCAATATTATATTGTGGATGTATATCTTTTTTCATGGTTCGGTTTTATTCGCCATGACCTTAAGTCTCTTTCGAAGAGGTCACAGTTTCGAGATAGTATCATAATTTTCTTCTTATAGCAAATCTATATTTGCCTGAATAACCGCCGTCTTTTGCATTACACTGTTCCCGTAAAAGGCGTTTGCCTTTTTGTTCCAATTGCTTCCAGCATAATACTTAAGCGCCGCTGTGCGTTCGGCAGTAAATCCGCCAACGGATGCGCCCAAGTCACCAAGATATATAGAAGAAGCCATGATGGCATCTTCCGGATTCCAGGGGTCAGCTAAACCTTTCCCCAAGGTATTGGCGATTCTTGTTTGGAAACTATTCCAAGTCGATGGAATAAATTGCGTCGGTCCCATGGCGCCACCATATCCCCCGCTCGCAAGAGGACATGATACTCGCGTGGTTAAAGGATTCCTGCCTAGTCCTTCTACTATTGCCCGAAGTAGAGGCAAGTCTCTTGTGGGATGTATGCCATTAGGAAAAATAGTTCCATAATTAACTCCCTTTGTTTCTCCCGTTGAAAGATTGGTAATGACGCACGAACCGACATTGGCTCCCATGTTGGATTCTTGCTGTAAAATTGCTAGTACGAGAGCAGGACGTACCCCTGTTTTCTTTTGCGCATTTTCAGCATACATTAGGGCTGTGCCGAACGGAATTGCCTGACTGTCACGGAGCGGGAAAAGCGCGGCGCGAATTCTGTCAGCTCGAGCTTTCTTTTCTCTAGCCAATGTCTGATAAGCGGCTTCTGTTTGTTTAGAAATAGCTAAAAGTTGTTTTTTCTCAGCTTCCGACAGAGCAACTTTCTTTTGAGCATTCTCTAGCTCGACTTTTGCGTCTATTTCAGCATTTTGTTTTGTTTCAAGATCTGTTTTAACAATCTCAGTTTCTGTTTTTATTCCCCTGATAATTTCTGTAGACGCTTTCACCGCCTGTTTAATTGAAGCATAGGATTCCAGATCGCTGTAAAAATTAGAGACACTATTATCAGAAAGAATTAAATGCACAAGAGTTCCATCGTCAAATTCATTCGTATTCCGAAGCAGTTGAGCCAGGGATTCATGTTCTCGTTCTATTTTTTGAGAAAGAGAATTAATCTTACTGACTTTCTCGGCAATATTTACCCGCAGTTGAGCAATAACGAGCGAGCGAGCTTTCACTTTTGCCTTCAGGGCATTTATCTGACTGGTCAAGTAATTCACATCCCCAACAAGGGTGCCGGTTGTTTTTTGTTGTTCTTTCTGTAAATCAAGCAACCTGGCGAGCTCTGCTTCAATCTGCGCAAGTTCATTTCTGCAATAATCCTTTTCATTTTGAGGAGAAGAGGTCGTTAATTTCAAACAGTCAAAAACGGCACCGGCTCGATGTGTCGCAAGACCTGAGAATATCACCAATATGAAAACAAAAACCATGATCATTTGCCGAATCATGGTCTTTATTATAGCACACCTCTAGTTTAGCCTTATTTTTTATCGCTTTTTTCGGACTTTTCTTTCCCGACGTTTTCAGTCGGGACTCCGACCCCTTCGGGCGTCGGAGCTGCGCCCTCTTCTTCTTTCTTTCCTTTCTTTTCAACTTCAATAGCAGACAAATCAACTGGCGCGACTACTTCTTCTTTCTCTTCCACCTGCGCAACAACAGAAGCCACGACATCGGCGCCGTTGGTTATCACTACGACTCCAGCCGGTAACTTTATCTCAGAAACAAGAATATTGTCTTCTAAAGTTTTAAGTTTGGATATATCGACAACAAGATTGTGCGGCAAATCAAGCGGCAACGCTTCAACTTCAACTTCGTGAAGCACTTTGACTAGATTCCCTATTCCGCTCTTGACTGCCTCTGCTATACCGTCGAATTCGAGAGGGATCTTTACACGTATTTTCTTTTTCATGTCGATAGCTAGGAAATCTACGTGTATTGGCTCATCTGTTACGGGATCAACTTGCACTTCATGAATAAGCACATCGATCTCACCGGTGGGCATTGAAATTTTGACAGCTGAAGATTCCCCTGCTTCGCGCCATACTTTCTTGAATGGGATAGTGTCTATCGAAATGGGAGTGGTAACTTTCCCCATCCCATAAAAAACGGCCGGGATACCGCCTCTTTTTCTGAGCATACTTGATTTTATATTCAAATCTCTTTTTTGAGCTTTAATTGAAAACATAAGGACATTCTACATAAAAAAACCAAAAATGCAACAATGCTAGACTTTATGTATGGCAGAATGCTCTATCGCAACGTGCGAAACGATGTAATCTTTAGTACCACCCATGTTTTGTGTCGGTATTTTTTTGCCAGGGTTTAAAATGTTTTTAGGGTCAAAAATTTTCTTAATTTCGGAAAATAAAGAAATTATTTTGGAGTCGTACATTTTGTTTAAATATGGCGTACGAATCAGACCATCGTTGTGTTCAGCGGTTATAGAGCCATGGTATCTAGTAACTAAATCATATATTGAATTACTAAGTTCCATTATAATTTTAGCGGTATCAGATCGGGAAAAGTCCATCAAGGGAATAACATGGAAATTGCCGTCCCCCGCATGCCCAGCCAGAGTGTAGATTAAATTATATTTTTTCAAAATTGTATGGAGTTCTGGTAGGAATTTTGGCAGATATTCCGGACGTACAATTATGTCGTCGATGAATGGAGCCGTGTGTTTGCCCTTTACATGTTTACGCAACAGAGCAAAGCTTTCTCTCCGAATATCCCAATATTTATTGGCTTCCGCCTGGTCCTTTGTAATATAAACTTTCAGTTTGAAATCTTTAATTGATTCTTCCAGCTTCATGCATTGTTTGTGAACTATTTCTTCATTATCTCCAGCAAATTCAACCAAAAGAATTAATCTCGGAAAACCAGAGGTCGTCATCATAAAAAATTCCGGCAGAAAACTTTTTATAAGTTTCAGTATTCCGAATACTCCTCTATTCTTAAGAAAATCGGGAAAAAATTTAACAGCTAGCTTCATTGTTTTGTCGTCGTAAGCCTCAAGGGTCTCTGGATTTAATTTTAATATATCTTTGACAAGACGTCCCAATAAATTTAAATCATTTACAAAAATGACCATGAGTTTTGAATATTTCGGGTTAGGTATGAGTTTAAAAGTTATTTCTGTGGCAATCCCTAGGGTACCTTGCGAACCAACAAGGAGCTTGTTCAAGTCAAAATATCCTTCGCTTCGCTCGGGATCTGCGACATTCCAAATATAATACCCTGCCGAGTTTTTATGCACCTTTGGTTTTGCGTGTTTTATTTCTTCTTCGTTATTGTTTATTAGATTAAAAATATTTTTATAAACATTCCCCTCGAAATTTTCTTGCGCTATTTTATTATTTAATTCGTTCTGTGAAAGCGGTTTCACTATATATTCGTTGCCATCACTCAATATTACTTTGGCTTCCAACACATAATCTTCAGTTTTCCCATATTTCAAAGTTCTCTCTCCGGCAGAATTATTACCAAACATTCCGCCCATCGCATTAATGCTTTTTGAAGCAGTGTAGCATGGCAGAATTAATCCTTTTTCTAAAGTTATATTTTCAAAATCCCGATAGAACATTCCGGGCTGTACGGTTATATAAGAATCAATAAGTGGATAGTTTACGAATTTATTTTTAATTTTCTTCATAGGAATGCTTTCAAGTGGTAAAGGTCCTCCGATTAATTTAGTCATATGCCGAGTAAAGTCCATTATTATGGATTCTCCTATAGCTCCGCCAGACATGTCTGTGCCAGCGCATCTGGCAGTGATAGAAAGTTCTCCATATTTTTCCTTATTTTCACTCACCCACTTGACCAGATTTTTTACATCTTCAGAATCTTTTGGAAAGACAACAAGCTTCGGTCGCACTTCTAGCAAGCTCGCATCGTGCGAATATTTTACAAGCGTTGCTTCATCATCCTCCACCTCCCCCCTAAAAAATTTTCGTATTTCGAATTTCATTTATTTCTTTTGTTAATTCTAATTTAACTTCTTCCCCCTCTCCCACAAAACGTTCTTTTCCATCTTCAATATAAATCCCCTGCCCATCTCTCAATATTCGCAATGGATATTTTAAGTTTCGCGTTTTTTCTTTTACGTCCTTTTGCATGTCATCTGTGTAATGAGCTTTTAATACATAAGGCACGTAATTAAGACCCGTCAAATCTTCAACTCCAAAACGTCTCTCTACACCAGTCCTCCAAGTAGCAACCTCAATATTTGGGCACATAATATAAGCCCCAGCACTAACTCCAATGTAAACCAAACCACGATCTAAAAGATTTTTTAATACTTCATCAAACCCTGATTCTCTTATCGCCTTAAGTAAATAAAATGTATTACCCCCTTCAACGTAAATAACAGTTTTATCAGTAAAAAAATTCAATATATCTTCTTTACTTTTTCCTTCAATATCAAATTCTTCATAAAAATAGCCCGCTTGAACCATTTCTTGCCTGTGCCTTTCTAAATAATCCAAATTCTTTGCTCCTTTTGAGGCCGTTGTAATGTATCCAATGTGGATTTGGTCGGTTGGAATGCCCAAAAGTTTATACCCTTCCTCAATTGAGAACTTTCCATTTGATGCAAGTAAAATTTTCATATTTTCATTCCAACATTCTAACGAATGTTAGTATGTTATTTCCTCGCTTTGTTAATTTTAATCTAACTGATTTATTGTCACTTCTTTTCATAACTAATCCAGAAGTAGCCATCCTGTTCACATGTGAAGAAATATTTTTCTCGTCAGATTTTACCTTTTGCGCGACCTCCCCAACAGAAAGTTCTGGTTCTTTTTTTAGTAACGCTAAAATTTGCAGCCTTCTGTGGTTTGCAAATCCTTTTATTATTCTCTCTAATTCCCTATTTGTTTTCTTCATTTTTTCATTCTAACATTCTAACGAATGTTGGTATATAGTTTTGTGAATAGGGTTTTATTTCATCCCGTTAAAAAGTTTCAGTCTGTCTTCTACGACTTTTTCTATCGCTTCCACGGCGGGCTCTAGAATTTTGTAGGGTGCGACTTCGTTGGGTTTGTCAGTTAGAGACTTTTTCAGCGCCTCGTCGTAAGCAAGGCGAATTTCAGTATTGATATGAATGATGGAAATTCCCGCTTTAATGGCATTAGTAAAATCTTCATTGCGGAGTCCTGACCCTCCATGAAGTACGAGGGGGATTCCTGTTGCTTTTTTGATTTCTGCCACCAGACCACCGTCTATGTGCGGTTTTCCGCTTTTTATAAGCCCATGAATACTTCCGACAGATGGCGCGAGCATATCTGCACCCGTTAGTTCAATAAATTTTTTAGCTTCTTCTGGTTTTGTTTTTATTCCAGCGCCTTCTGGTATTTTATCTTTTATGTCTGACCCGACGCCAATGTATCCAAGCTCACTTTCAACTAAAATATCTCGGCCTGTTTCCCCTGTGACTTTGCGAGCGTATTCCACACACTCCTTAGTAACTTTCACATTTTCTTCAAAACTCAAGTTCGCACAGTCTATGATAACAGCATCAAAACCAGCATCAATGGACCTCTTCACACCCTCAAATGAAGTATGGTGATCAGCATTTAGAAAAATGGGGTAATTATCATCTTCCCTAATTTCCCGAACGAGAGCCACCGCCTCACTAGCGCCAAAAAATTTTTCTTCCCCTTCTGAAAGACCTATGATTACTGGAATATTCAACTTTTTTGCTGCATTGTATATCGCATGGAAAGCTTCTAAATTTGAGATATTAAAATGTCCAATCGCTACTCCCTTTGCTTCCGCTTCTTTTACACATTCACGAAGTGTTTTCATCCTTTTATTTTACCCCGCCTTCGCCCAAAAAGCTACGGACGGGCAAGCATTTCTTTGAGCAATTTTATAACAATTTGGGGATTAGCCGAACCGTTCGATTCTTTTATAACTTTGCCGACAAGAGACATTATTGCGTTTTCTTTTCCGTTTTTATAAGAAGCGACTGCTTCAGAATTTTCTTTTATTATTTTTTGCACGATTTCTTTGAGTCTGCCTTCATCGTGAGTTTGAAGCATGCCTTCTCTTTTTGCAATTTCTTCCGGAGATTCATCTCTTATGACAATTCTTCCTAAAATATCTTTTGTCGCGCGAGAAGAAATATAGCCCCCCTTTGTCATTTTTATTAACTCAGCAAAATTTTCTGGCTTAGTAAGTTTTACTTCTGGATTTGTTTTTTTAAGACCGACATAATCTGAAGTTATATAGTTGGACGCAAGTTTGATGGCTTCAATATCATTTAATATTGAAGCAACATCTTCAAACCACTTTGCTAGATCGGGGTCGTTTACATATACTTCGATATCTTCATCCTTGATTCCAAAATCTTTTTTATATCTTGCGCGCTTTGCCTCTGGTAATTCTGGCAAGTCTTTTTTCATTTGTTCCAGATCAAAAGCCTCATGAAGTTTTAATTTCGGTAAATCTGGATCTGGGAAATATCGATAATCCTCGCTTGATTCCTTTTTCCTCTGGGAAAAGGTTTTTTGCTTACTTTCATCCCAACCACGAGTTTCTTGAATGATCTCAGCCTCTTTCTCATTTTCGAAAAGTTTGGTCATTCTATCAAGCTCATACTTAATCGCTCGCTCAACGCTCCGAAAAGAATTTAAATTTTTCACTTCAACCTTTGTGCCAAGCTTTTTTGAATCAGTAGAAATGGAAATATTCGCCTCTACCCGCATTTCACCTTTTTCCATGTTTGCTTCCGACACTCCTAAATACCAAAGAATGAGTTGCAATTCTTTGGCAAAATTTGTGGCAGTTTTGCTGGCAATATCTGCATTTTCAAATGTATGTGGCTCTGTCACAAGTTCCATGAGCGGCACGCCCGAGCGATTGAAGTCTATCAAAGAAAATCCCCCATCATTATCAAAATGTTTATTATTCGCCGTATCTTCTTCTAAATGTACACGAGTAATGTCCATGCCCGCTAAATGCCCGCCGGAAACTATAGGGAATTTATATTGGGAAAGCTGATAACCTTTAGGAATGTCTGGATAAAAATAATTCTTGCGGTCAAATTCAGTAAAGTCCGCAATTGTGCCTCCGACAGCCAAACCAACCTTTATCACATTTTCAATTGCTTTTTTATTCATCACCGGCAGAGCTCCAGGATGCGCCATGCATACTGGGCAGATGTTTATATTGGGCTTTTCTTCGTCGGGATCATTCTTGCACCCACAAAACATTTTTGTGTTTGTTTTGAGTTCCGCATGAATTTCAAGACCAATTGTCGGATAATATTTTTTCTCCATTATTTAAATAATAGCATATTTTAAAAATGGACAAAATCTGATTATCTCATTTTAACGTAATTTACGTTCTTGAGCATATGGTTAAGATAGTAGAAAAACAAAAAAGAGATTAATCATATTAGTTCTTTGATTTTAGAGTCCCATTTTTTGTTACCTCTAAAATTTCTACATAATCAAGAATTCCCAATTTACTTAAATCAGCAACGAATCTCTCCGGTAAAGTAACCTTGCCTACCCAAACACTCTTATGAACTAGTCCAAAACCAAGCTTTCGTAAAATATCTCTTAAAATTCTTCTTTCTTTGTTAAATGCTATTGGTATATCGTAGCTAACTACTATTACTTTCCCGCTGATTTTTTTACTATGCGAATATTTATCAGAAGAGACCAAATTTTGAAAATTATTTAATTTCTTCTTCCCCTTTTCGCTTAAATAAATTTGCTTCGAGTTATTCTCAAGAATTAGTCCGTCGTGTTTTAATTTAGATAAATATTTTTGCAATTTGAGTATTCTCTCTTTTTCTCGTTCTTTCTCCATTTTTTTCTTTTGTATTTTGTGCAACTCATAATTTATTTTCCCACTAGTTGCACCGTATCCGGCCTGGAGAAATGCACTGGCAAAATCAATTTGATCTTTTGCTCCGTTCTTTAAAGAATTCAAAATCTTATAAATTATTTCCCCTCTCATACCCCACATTATACCATATTCTCAATAATTCTACTATCTTGAGCATATGGTTGCGATAGTAGAAAGGGTGGGTTGTTAAAACTTAAAACCAAAAATTAAATAAAAAGGCACAATTTTACCCCAGTCCGATAAAATCGAGCTGGGGCTTTGTGGACCGCAGCTTTTCACTGCTATCCGATATTTCTCACCGTCCTCACCCGCCGACACGCCGCCGGCGGGGACACATTGTTTGTCTAGCCCACTACCAGCACGACTGGGGCATCATGCCGTCTCCAGCAGTTTAAGGGTCGGACATGGAGATGGATTTCCTCCACTCCTCCGCCCTCCTTGAGTTCATGCTCGACGAACAGCACGAGCCGAACTCCGAAAATTACAGCATACCCAAGGATGACGTTGATTTCGTCCTGCCCCTCGGGTATCTGGAGAAACTCTGCTCCTTCTCCCCCGAGATGCGCTAGAAGAGCGCATACTTGGTTGGCCACCTGGTTTTCTGCGTCCAGATAATCCGGCTCCAACCCGAATGCCCGGATTATCGCCACATCGGTTTCTCCCGCCTCAACCTGAAAGGCATAGCAGGAGAGCTCGTTGGTGGCGTAGTGAGAGCCCAACTTCCCGATAAAACCTAAGAAGGTAGGATCAGCTTTCACCACCTTCTTCTCGGGGAAGAACTCACTGAGATCGACTGTCCCCTGCGAGGCTGGAACTACAAATTCTGCTACTAGCGTTGGTATGCCCATTTCTCTCCTCCATGGAACGATTCCCCTTTTTGTGTGGGGATTTATCCTAAATATTTATATCTTCCTCCATATGCACGGCGTATATACAACATAT
>JBBUFT010000065.1:0-4217 GCA_038078035.1 Patescibacteria group bacterium | reverse complement strand
TATAAATGATGTTTGGAAATTCGGCTCCATTCTATCATGTTATTATATTACAAAAACAACTTTAAATGAAGTAAATTGTGTATAACTAAGCCAAAGAAAGGCGTAGTTAGTTTAAGCTGAATTATTGTAATTTTCTTAGCGCCAATCCCACAGCAACCGCAAATTCAGGACCTATGGATTCAAGAACTTTTTCTAAAAATGCCGGCGCGCCCACTTTATTGAAGGGGTGACCGATTGTTATTTCTCCGCGAAAATTATTGACCGCCACTTCTTTTAATCCTTTCAAGAGAGAACCACCACCCGAAAATATTACTTTGCTGATAGTTTGACCATATTTCTTTTCATACCCCAAAAGCACATTATTTGTTTCAGAAAAGATGTAATCAATATGAACTTTAATTATGTCCGATAAACTTTTCTCTGTGGGGTTTCCGAAGAGGCCAAATTCTTTTTTCATTTTCTCCGCTTCAGCAAAAGTAATGCCCAGAGATTGAGAAATGGACGAAGATATGTCAGCCCCGCCTCGCTCTACTGAATGATAACTCTTGACTGTACCAAACTCAATGAAAGAGAGCTTGGTTCGCGATGCGCCAAAATCTATCAGAAGCACTGGAGAGAGTTCGTGTTCAAAATTAGCCCTGATTGAAGAAAAAATTTCAATCTCAAAAAAGGAAGCGGAAAGGGAGCTTTGAGATACAATGGAGCGAAATCTGGAAACCGCGTCATTTTGCGTGGCGACGACGAGCACATTCATCTTTTCTTTCGGTACTGGCGGAAGATTGGCTTTATCTATGTCAGATGTGTCAGCATTTGCTTCTTCAAAGGAAAATTCCTTTTTCGGCATCAGGAAATAATCAAGAGAGACTTCTGTGATTGGAACAGGAATATATTTTCGCGCCTCTGTCGGGATAACTGCCGCTATTTCAGACTCTCTAACTTGGATTGGGAGCTCGATAGTAAAAATTAAACTCATTTGGACTGGAATAGAAAAGCCCATAGAAGTACTCGTTGCGCCGGATTGCTTTAAAACTTCCTTCAGGGCTTCTACCACTTTTTCAACTGGAAGATTCGTAACACATCCTGCATCTAAATTAGCATAAGGACCAAGCGCTATTGCTCCATAAGTTTCAAGTATTACCTTCCCTCCTTTTTTTTTAATTTCAACTATTTTAATCGCGGAGGAGCCAATATCGACACCAACGGCATAGCTGTCTTCACCCTCTGTAATATTGCTTATTTTCGAAAAAATACTTTTAAATGGATTAATCATTTGTGTTGATATTATAACAATAAACGAGGAGCATAAACAAGTTTACTTATTTGATGTCCGGGTGCCATTGTTATATAGTAATCTATATATCATAATGAGCCTTTTAAGCACTATCTTAGGTATAATTTTTCCCGCGAAATGCCTAGTTTGCGGAGAAGCTGGAACAGATTTATGCATGGCATGCCTTTCAGATTTTCCAGAAGCACAGCGCGAGAGCGCGAAATGGATTTTCTCCGTTTATGACTATCGTCATCCGTTGGTGAAAAGAGCTGTGTGGCTTCTAAAATATAAAGGCAAGAAACCTATCGCGGATATTTTTGCGGAAGTTTTACATGGTAGAATTTTGGAAGAATTGTCTGACCTAGTATTAATGGAAAACTTTAACAATGCCGTTTTGATACCCATCCCCTTGTCAAGCGGAAGATATCGGGAACGAGGATTTAACCAAGCGCAATTAATGTGCGAGAGGTTGCTGGAATTGGATAATAAAAAAAATTACGAACTAAAGAATAATATTCTGATCAAAATAAAAGACACCGAACACCAGGCGAGAATCGAAAACCGAAGAGAGCGCCTGTCTAATGTAGTCGGTTCTTTTTCTGTAAGAAATGAAAATATAAATCAAATAAAAGGCAGGAACATAATTCTGATAGACGATGTCGCCACCACCGGAGCCACATTAAACGAAGCGAAAAAAATCCTCAAGCAAGCCGGCGCCAGAAAAGTAATAGCATTTACTCTGGCGCATTGAAAATAATAAATCTGTTATAATGGTCAGGATGAAACACTGCAAAGACTGCGAACCAGCGCAAGAAATACATGCTGTTGCTTATTTTTCTGTGGTTTTGGGTTGGATAGACCAGCCATTTTTTGATTTTATGGAAATGATTTTTCAGAATACTGCTGAAGCGATTTCTAATCAAATTTCTCTGCCCTTCTTCAGGCTAATGGTATTTTTAGGGCTTGGACATTTTTCATATAAACCAGATGACAAAGATACTCTGCGCACAAAATGTTTTTGGGATGAAGCCGCCAGGCGTGGAATAAAAATGAAAGAGTTTCATCTTGGTCCGATTAAAGATAGTTTTGTTGCCGAATTTAAAGCCAAAGACCCACGCCAAGGCGGGGCAAGTAAAACCATAATTTTTGACGGTTTGCCTCGTCCTGGACTAGAAGAGTCTCCCGCTCTCAAATGGATGGACAACAAGGGAATAATGAAAGAAAAATTTAAAAAAGAGGGGTTGCCGGTGGCGGAAGGAGGGGTTGCCTTCACGAAAAAAACCGCGTTGGAAATTTTTAATCGTTTGCAGAAACCGGTGATTACCAAGCCCAATTTGGGTTCTAGAAGCCGCCACACAATGATACACATAAATACACCAGAGGATTTAATTGCTGGATTTAAAAAAGCAAAGAAGCTCTCTCCGCTTGTTGTCATCGAAGAAGAATTGCGAGGATTTCTTTTTCGTGGAACTTTGATTGGGGGCAAATTAGTAGGTGTGGTGAGGCGTGATCAGCCAGAAGTCATGGGGGATGGAGTGCATACTCTCTGGGAATTAATGGAAGAGGAAAATAAAAGACCCGAGCGGGCTGGTCCGATTTTTCATAAAATAATTGTAGATAAGGAGACAGAAATGGAGTTGAAACGCGAAAATATAACCATGGATGATATTCCGGAGAAAGGCAAGGTTGTAACATTTTCGCAAAAAACGAGCCGGGGTTGTGGAGGCACCACCACCGAAGTTACAGACATCGTGCATCCTGAAAATGTAGAGATGCTGGAACATGTCGCAAGCTTTTTGAACGATCCGCTCATCGGCGTGGATTTCATCATCGAAGATATCACGAAATCCTGGAAGGAAGAACAGCACTGTGGAATTATCGAATGCAACAGCTTGCCCTTCATAGACTTGCACCATTACGTAATGTTCGGCAAACCAAACAACGTAGCAGGCAAACTCTGGGATCTAGTAATACCAGAATCAAAAGTAGAATAGATTTATTTTTATTCTCCGACAGAAATCTCAGAATCTGGATTGTATGCGTTCGGATCTATCTTTAGATGAGAAATATATTTTTCTTGCATCACAAAATCGTCCAGAAACTTTAGGAAGTCTGCCTTCGTTTCCCTCTCCCCTTTTTCTTTCATGTGCTCGATCGGATGCGCTTCGGGAGTAAATTCATAATGTCCACGAATCTCACCATCGCTAAAAACACGCAAATGATATTGATCTTCAAAGTCTGCGAATTTTCTCCAGCTCAAAACCTGATCCTTGTCTGTCCAAGCCACGAAATGATTGCCAAAACCCCATTTGTCATGCAAATGCTTTTTCAGTTCTTCTAAAGTTTTCCCGGGCGAGAGCCAGCCGATATGATATCTCTGTCTTCCATTGTCGTGATGAACAATGCCCCACTTCAAAAGAGTCTTCTGCGCGCTTGGGAAAAACTTATAAAAAAAATGCCAAACTCTGTATTTTATTTTATCGAAAAAGGTCATAAGATGATTATAGCAGATTTTTAGCCTAAACTTTTTTGCAAAATTCCGATTTGGGTTATTAGTTTTTTAACTTTTTTATGATTAGTTTTTGACCTCAAAAGCAGGCTGGTAAATTTGGAATGCAAAAATTCTTTTTTGTTCCGAGGTCCAAATTTAATTTTTAATATATTCTCCGCTTTTTTTATATCACCTATAATTTTTTCCCAACCCTTGGATTTTTGCGCTAATTTCTTTAAATTTTGCCAATTTAAAAATTTTCCGGCTTGGGTTATGTTTTTGATGTAATTTTTATAGTATTTATGAAGTAGGGTAAAATTATCGAGCTTTAATTTAGAGATCGCGCCGATGTCTAAAAATTCTGGTGGAATCCCCAAAGAATAAAAAGATCCAGTAAAAGTAATTGCTCTGGGCAAGCTTGTTTTGTTTATTTTCCGTCCGTAAGAAATAAGCCCG
>JBBUFT010000064.1:0-1290 GCA_038078035.1 Patescibacteria group bacterium | reverse complement strand
GACGAGCCGAGAATTTCAGGATTTTTTAAGCTTCAAAAAATCCGTACCGGAAAAATTTATGTTTTGTTGAATCTTATTTTCACAACTTGACTTCCACAAACTTCAACTCTTGTATATTCACCGGTGAAACAAGAAGCGCCTTTTGGAAAGAGTCGCGGGGATCAGAAATTATTGTTTCAACAATCCCCACGACGTAGGGCATAATTCCGGGCAAGACTGCCTGGTCTCCATTTTTTAAAAAAAAGTCTCTCGGCAATATCATCTCAAAGTTCCCCCCACCCCGTCCTACAATCTCCATAGAAACATCTTTAGTTGTTGGGTCTTCAACAATCCCACTCGGTGTATTATGACTGAGAGAAATTATTACATCAGTTTTTTCTCCACTACTGGAAAATAAAACAACTTTTGAAGAGAATTTATAGACCTCTCTGACGCGTCCGATTGGCACATCACCGAATGCAAAAACCATATTCCCTCTCTGCAATCCCTGCCCTTCACCCGCATCGATGACAAGAGTATCGTAAACGCTCTGATTCGGCTTGGCTAAGATAGTAGCTAAAATCATCGGGGTTTCTTCCCTCTTTCTTCCCAAAATTTCTTTAAGTTTCAAATTTTCATCCAAAATGACATTATAATTCAACAATCTCGCCTCACTTTCGCGAAGTTTTGTTCCGAGATCTTCATTTTCCACGATTAAAGAATTTTTTGAAGTAAAAAAATAAGAAATATCTCCCAGTCTATCTTTAACGCTATTTCCCAAAATCACAACTGGACGAAAGACAGCGCTTGAAACGTAAGCCAACCCATGAAAAATATTCATTCTAAAATAAAACAGAATCAGAATAGGTATGACAAAAAATATAACGCGAGAAAATTCTTTTTTCTTTGTTTTTCTATCTTGGAGGTAATTCATCTTGATTTCCTATTAAAATGTCGCGATAGGATGTCATGTCATCAAGTATCACTCCTGTCCCTCGAGCAACGGCTGAAAGAGGATCTTCCACTACATATACTCTGATTTTAAGAACGCTTTGCAAAAGCTGATCGAGTCCAGAGATCAAAGCTCCGCCGCCGGAGAGTGTAATGCCTCTATGCATAATATCCGATAAAATCTCGGGCGGAGTCGTTTCGAGCATGTCTTTTACCCCGGCTACTAATTCTTTTATTGACAACATTATAGCTTCGCGAATATCAGAATCCGTTACGACAACTTCGCGGGGCAGTCCAGTAAGAATATCGCGCCCATGGACCTCAGTTTCCATGTACCCCCCGGGAACAACAGAGCCAATG
>JBBUFT010000063.1:0-13123 GCA_038078035.1 Patescibacteria group bacterium | reverse complement strand
TCCTTCAAATTTTTCTCCTTTCCGCAGCGACATGTATTTCACTTGTTTGTATTTTATCGAAGCTCTTTCCGCGTCTGAGGCGCGCTTTTCTTGTTCGGATGAAATTCTGGCGATTTTTTCATACTCCTGCAATTTTTCCCTCGGCCATAGACCTACGGGCGAGGCTTTGCCCACTTTTCTCTTTGCGAGGTGGTCAGTAAGCAATCTGTGCACCATAATGTCTGGGTATCGTCTGATGGGGGAGGTGAAGTGCGTGTAGTACGGGAAAGCAAGTCCGTAGTGTCCGATATTTTTCGTGGAATAAATTGCTTTTGCCATAGACCTGATTACGGCTCGATGCACAGTGCCAGCTTCATCTTTGCCCGACAAACTTTCCAATAATTTATTTATTTCATATGTGGGGATTATTCCTTCTCGCAAAGAAACTTTATGTCCCAAACTTCGCAAGAAAAATGCCAAGTCAATCATCTTATCTTTACTGGGTAGGTCGTGCACGCGATAGATTGACACTCCTTTCTCTTTGCTACTTTTATTCTTGGGCGACAGGACCCTCGCCACTTTTTTATTTGCTAAAAGCATAAATTCCTCGATTAACTTATTTGAATCACCTCGTTCCTTTTTGATTACCTTGAGCGGTGTGCCGTTTTTATCCAGTACGAATTTCACTTCTTCTTGGTCGAGCGATATGGCACCCTCTCTGAATCTTTCCTTGGTTAATTTTTTGGCTAAATTATTTAGGATGAATAATTCTCTATGGAGCGGCGCACGCGCTTTCTTAATTGATTCTTCAGCTTCTTCATAGGTGAATCTTTTTTTAGAATGTATAACCGTGCGGCCGTACCATTCATTTAAGACTTTCGCATTTTTATCCAGAATAAAAACTGCGCTCATGGTGAGCCTGTCTTTGTGGGGGACCAAGGAACACAGATCATTTGAAAGTATTTCCGGGAGCATAGGTATTGTCCTGTCTACTAGGTAGACGGAAGTTCCGCGCTCTTGCGCTTCTCGGTCTAGCTCGCTTCCTATTTTTACATAATGTGATACATCCGCTATATGGATGCCTATCTCATATAAATCGTTTCCCATTTCTTTAAAAGATATTGCATCATCGAAATCTTTTGCATCAGAAGGGTCAATAGTGAAAGTAAGGACTTTCCTGAAGTCGCGGCGCCCTGAGAAGTCTTTTCCCCCTATACCGCCTTGTCTGATTTTCCTTGCCTCCATTTCTACTTTATGGGGGAGTTCTGCGTCGAAACCCCTCTCCATTGCGATAGAGTTCATTTCTACACTATTGTCTCCGGGGCGACCTAGGATTTTTTTCACTCTGCCCTCTGGCGCCTTGCGTGGATCTTTCCACGAGACTATTTCCACAAAAACTTTCTGACCAGCTTTTGCTCCACTCAAAGATTTTTCCGGAACTAAAATATCAGTATACATTTTCGTATCATCGGGTTTCAAAAATAAAATATCCTTTTCTTTCTCCAATACTCCAGCAAAGCTTGTTTTTGCCCGGGAAATTATTTTTACAACTTCCGCAGTCTGCCTTGTCTCGCCGAAGCCTTTGGCGAAGGCGGGCTTGTTTAATTTCGGATGAAGGATTATCTCCACCGTGTCTCCATGTAGCGCGGTGTTCAGATGCTTGAAGTCGATTTCCGGGTCTTGCCTCTTATTTTTCTCTTCCCCAACTGCCACATACCCCGTGCCTTTAGAAGATATAGAGATAACTCCTTGTAGTTTATTTGATGGTTTTTTCATAAGTACTTACCCAATATAGCACAAAAAGACCTTATATTTTAAGGGCTTTTTACTTGACAATACCTTCAAAATGTGCTATACTATGAAAGTAGTGAGCTCTTCAAAATAAAAATGGTTCGCTCCCACCATACGGGGGCAGAAAGAGGGGTAGTAAAGTGAGAAACCTTATTCTTCTGACGGTTCTGGCGGTGGCGGCGATGGGGCAGGAGCCGGCCGAGAAGGCGGCGACCCGAATAGCTGATGCCGCTCAACCGACTACCACGTTGTTCGCTGACGTCGCTACATGCTTGTCGGCGGCAACAGCGGTTCTTCCCTCGAAGGACGCGGCAAAGTTTTGCCTCGAGGCAAGAAAGCTCGAGGTCAAGAGGGGAACCAAGGTGGCTAACGAGGCCGCCGATGCGACGAAAAACAACTGGCCTAAGCCGTCGCCTGTGTACGCCGGCTACGGTGGTTGGGGATACAGTGGCGGCTTCTACGGTGATTACGGTCACCGTGGCGGTTGGGGCTGGACTCAAGGTGGCGCGGTCGTCACGTCTGGCGACGGACACGGGAATGTCAACACGACGTTTCACACAGGAGGTCCGCACCGCCGTTGGTAATCCCGAAGGAGAATCTACGACTCCTTAAAGTTCGTAGAAAATATCTAAAGGCGTTTCTGGACCTAGATTAGGCTCCGGAGGCGCCTTTTCTAGTTCTAATTGCAATTTATAAAATTTATGTTACACTCTTTTAGCAATGTTAAAAATAAGACTTCAAAGAATAGGCAGGAAGAATGACCCAAGTTTCCGAGTTGTTTTAACTGATTCGAAGAATAGCACAAAAAGCGGAAAATTTTTAGAAATTCTCGGCACCTACAATCCAAAGACCAAGGAAGATAATTTAAAGAAAAAGCTGGATACGGAGCGGATAAAGTATTGGATGGAGAGAGGCGCGAAGTGCTCGGACACAATGCATAATTTTCTGGTACACGATAAAGTGATAGAAGGCAAGAAAATCAACGTGCTTCCGAAGAAAAAACCTACGCAAAAAAGAAAAGAATTAAAAGCCAAAAAATAATTTTGCAAAGATTTTATTGCGGGGGTATACTTACAACAAGCAGTATTGTCGCACCACTGCACGATTACAAGGATTAATTTATTAAAATATGCAAGACGCTGACAAGGTATTTCTGGAGTATGTAGTGAAAGCTCTCGTTGACAATCCGAATGATGTAAAGATTGATCGTACTGTCGATGAAATGGGCGTTCTTATTTCTCTCACTGTGAATCCTGCCGACATGGGCAAGATTATCGGAAGAATGGGCAACACCGCCAAGGCTATTCGTACTCTCCTCCGTATAATTGGAATGAAAAATAACGCTCGGGTAAATTTGAAAATAAATGAACCAGAAGGGAGCATGAGACCAGAGAGGACAGAATCTTCATCTACCCAAAATCCGCTTAAGACTGTGGACCAAGCAATGGAAGACCTCAAAGGAATATAAGAGGAATCTAGTGCGTTTCCATATAATTACAATTTTCCCAGAAATGTTCGACTCTTATCTAAAAGAGTCTATTATCGGGCGGGCGATCAAAGAGAAAAAAATTGAGATCAAATTCTATAATCCTAGGGATTTTATCAAGGCACCTAAAAATAATTATAAACCAGTAGATGACAAGTCTTATGGCGGGGGACCCGGAATGGTCATGAAAGCCGAGCCGGTTTTAAAAGCTGTCCAAAAAGTTATTTCAAAGATAAAAAATAAAAGTAAAACGAAGATAATTTTATTTTCTCCATCCGGTAAAAAATTTACTACAGACTATGCGAAAAAATTGGTGAAACAAAAATATATTGACATGATTTTAATTTCTGGAAGATACGAAGGCATCGACGCGCGGGTAAAAAAAATTCTGAAAGCAGAAGAAATATCAATAGGGGATTATATATTGACTGGCGGCGAGCTTCCGGCAATGGTTCTAATAGACTCTATTTCGCGGCAGATTCCAGGGGTTTTGGGAAAGTACGAATCTTTAGAAGAAGAAAGAGTTTCTTCAGGCGAGGTCTACACTCGCCCAGAGGTTTTAAAATACACCCCGCCAGGGCGGGGCAAGAAGCCAAAAATCTATAGAGTTCCAAAAGTTTTACTTTCTGGAAATCATAAAAAGATTGAGGAGTGGAAAAAAAGAAAGGTTAATCCACAACTATAGTTGACAAAAAGGTGCGAATAGAGTAGGCTATTTGAGATTCATTGATTGAGTATCGGATGCAATCTCTTTTATTAAGTAATTACAAGCTGAAAAGGCGTTTTTATTTATGCCAACTCAATCAAAACTTCCTAAAAAGTACTTTTCCAGGTACAAAAAGCCCCTTGTTGAATTTCCGAACTTAATCGAGGCGCAACTCAAATCCTTTTCTTGGTTAGTAGAAAAAGGCATTGGCGAAGTTTTTAAAGAATTCTCTCCAATCTCGGATTATTCCGGGAAGAAATTCCAGCTTGAATTTTTATCCTTCTCGCTCTCTGATTCAAAGCAAGATGAGAATGACACTAAAATAAATAAACTTTCATACCAAGGACTTTTAAAAGTTCGCGTAAAGTTAACGAATAAAATTCTAGGCACTGTCAAAGAACAAGAAATTTTCATGTCCGAACTTCCCCTCATGACCTCGCATGGGACTTTTATTATAAATGGCGTAGAGCGTGTTATCGTACCGCAGCTTGCCAGATCCTTCGGAGTTTTCTTTACCGAGTCTGAGAGCAAGGGCAACAGATATTTTGGCGCAAAAATTATTCCAGCTCGCGGAGTCTGGATCGAGATAGAATCAGAAGCCGACGGCGCTATTTATGTGAGGATAGATAAGAAAAGAAAGTTCGGAGTTACGGCTTTACTCCGGGTTATGGGTTATGAAAATGATGAAGCAATATTAAAAGCGTTCTCCGCCAAGGGCGGGGGAGGAGTTCCTGGCGCCGAAGAAGCGATAAAAGCATGCCTTGCCAAAGATACAGCGAAAAACGTAAATGATTCATACATTGATATTTACAAACGCTTGAGAGATGGAGACATGGCCACAGCTGAAAATGCCAAAGAGTTTATCAACTCTTTGTTTACTACTGAGAGATACGACCTTTCTCCTGTCGGGCGTTTCAGATTTAATAAGCGCTTTGAAAAACCGATGGATGAAGAAGCACTCTTGCGTCGTACTATTTCTAAAGAAGATTTGGTGACTGTTATAATGCATATTATTTCTTTGAATAATACCCCGGGAGCTCAAGCTGATGATATAGACCACCTCGGGCAAAGGCGCGTGCGGTTTGTCGGGGAGATACTTCAGCAAAAAGTGCGTACCGGCATGATGCAAATCAAAAGAAACATTCAAGACCGAATGTCTATCATTGATGTCAATACGGCAATGCCTATCGCTATTATAAATCAGCGCCCGCTCCAAGCTCGCATTAAAGAATTTTTCACCACCAATCAGCTTTCGCAGTTTATGAATCAAGAAAACGTGCTGGCTGAAACCGAACACATCCGACTCCTCTCGGCGCTCGGACCAGGCGGACTCACGCGCGAGCGCGCGGGGCTTGAGGTTCGCGATGTGCATCCTTCTCACTACGGCAGAGTTTGTCCGATTCATACTCCCGAAGGACCCAATATCGGACTCATTCTGCATCTTTCTACTTATGCCAGAATCAATGAATTTGGAATTATCGAAACCCCCTATATTAAAGTAAAAAATGGGAAAATTACCCACGAAATAGTTTATTTAAACGCGCTTGAGGAAGAAAAATATAACATTGCGCATGCCGGAATTCCCTATGACGAAAATGGGAAAATAACAGAAGAAAAAGTAGAAGCTAGGATTAAAACTGAACCGGGTGCTATACCTGCGCATGAAGTTGATTTTATTGATGTTGCTACAAACCAAGCTTTTTCCATGGCAACCTCGATGATTCCTTTTCTGGAACACAATAATGCCAATCGCGCGCTCATGGGTTCAAACATGCAGAAACAAGCTGTGCCTTGTGTTCTTCCTGAAATGCCCTTGGTAGCCACCGGCATTGAAGAACTGGCATCCAAAGATTCTGGCAGGATGGTTATTGCACAGGAAGATGGTATTGTTTCTTATCTAGATGCAAAAAAGATAATCATAAAAGGAAAAAACGAGAAGACTTACTCGCTAGTCAACTTTATGAGAAATAACAACTTTGCCGTATTTCATCAGCGTCCGTTAGTCAATGTGGGAGACAAAATAAAAAAAGGGGCAGTGCTTGCAGATACCAGCAGTACCATGAATGGACAAATCTCCATTGGGCAGAATATTTTTGTGGCTTTTTTGTCCTGGTCTGGATCAACTTACGAGGATGCGATAATTGTTTCCGAGCGTCTTGTAAAAAAGAGCAAATTCACGAGTGTATATGTTGAAGAATTTACTTGCGTAGTTCGCGATACTAAGCTTGGATCTGAAATTACTACTCGTGATATACCGAACGTTGGAGAGCTCAAGCTTAAGGACCTCGACGAAGACGGTATTGTTCGTATTGGAGCGGAAGTTAGAGAAAATGATATCTTGGTAGGGAAAATTACTCCTAAAGGCGAGACTGAACTTACTCCGGAAGAAAGACTTCTCCGCTCAATTTTTGCTGAAAAAGCGCGTGACGTGAAAGACACTTCACTTCGCATGGAACATGGCAAGCGTGGGCGTATTATAGGGGTCAAAATTTTCTCCCGCGATCTTGGGCATTCGCTCGAGGCTGGAATTATCAAAAAGATTGTAATTGAAGTTGCTCAAATAAGAAATATTTCAGTTGGGGACAAACTTTCCGGACGGCATGGAAACAAAGGGGTTATTTCTATGATCCTTCCAGAAGAGGATATGCCTTATACAGCTGATGGCACACCGATTGACATCATACTTTCCCCCCTTGGCGTTCCTTCTCGCATGAACTTGGGGCAAATCTTTGAAATGCATCTTGGAATGGCGGCGAATAGCCTTGGTTACCAAGCGATAGTTCCGCCATTCTTGGGAGCGACGCAGAAAGAAATAAAAGAAGAATTAGTAAAAGCAGGACTGCCAGAGAGTGGCAAATTAAAACTTTTCGATGGGCGCACCGGAGAAGCATTTGAGCAAGACGTGGCTGTCGGGTATTTATATATGCTAAAGCTCCATCACATGGTGGAAGACAAAATTCACATGCGTTCAATCGGACCTTATTCCTTGATTACCCAACAACCCCTTGGCGGAAAAGCCCAGGGCGGAGGGCAGAGATTTGGAGAAATGGAAGTCTGGGCGCTCGAGGGATATGGCGCAGCTTATACGCTTCGTGAAATGCTTACCGTAAAATCTGATGATATATTAGGACGTTCTGCTACTTTTGATTCCATTATCAAAAATGAAATAATCAAACCGCCAAATTCTCCGGCATCATTTAACGTGCTCTTGAATTATTTGCGAGGGCTTGCGCTTGATATTAATTTGCAGAAAAAAGGAGATAAAGAAAATTAAAAACTATGAAAACTTTAAACACAACTGAATTTGATCAAATTGCACTGCGGCTTGCTTCACCAGTTCAAATTAAAGAATGGTCTTATGGAGAAGTGACCAAGCCCGAGACGATAAACTATCGTACCGGAAGGTCCGAGCGCGGAGGCCTATTTGATGAGAAAATATTCGGACCAGAGAAGGATTATGAATGTTATTGTGGAAAGTACCGCCGAATTCGTTATAAAGATATCATCTGCGAGAAATGCGGAGTAGAAGTTACTCGGTCTATCGTTAGGCGTGAGAGAATGGGGCATATTGAGCTTTCTACCCCTGTGTCTCATATTTGGTTTTTGCGCGGTGTACCGTCTCGGATGAGCATCCTGCTTAATATATCGGTCACAGACCTCGAAAAGGTAATATATTTCGCCGGATATATAATTACCAAAGTCCACGAAGAAGAAAAAGCAACAGTCGTGCAAAATTTGGATAAAGAGTATAAAGCAAAATTAAAAAATGTAGCCGACGATGATACTCGAGAAAAATTAAAAACCCTGCTTTCTATTACCAAAAAGGAAATTGGAGAAATTTACGAAGGAAAAGTTTTAAATGAAATCTCTTTTCATCATTACTCTTTAAAATACGGGACTTGTTTTGAAGCCAATATCGGCGCTGAAGCTATCTACTCTATTTTTAAAAATCTCGACTTGAATAAATTAAAAACTCATACCGAAAAGATGCTTGAAAAAGCGAGCGTGGTTGAAAAGGAAAAGTTGCAAAAAAGGCTTTCTCTTATTCGAGCCATGGCCTACGCCGGAATTCGACCTGAATGGATGTTTCTGACTGTTATTCCTGTTATTCCGCCTGTACTTCGTCCGATGGTGGCACTCGACGGGGGAAGGCACGCGACTAGCGACTTAAACGATCTTTATCGCCGAGTTATAAATAGGAATAATCGCCTAAAGAAGTTAAAAGAAATTAACGCTCCAGATGTAATCTTACGTAACGAAAAAAGAATTATTCAGGAAGCGGGAGATGCATTGATCGACAATTCTATAGCCAAGCAAAATGATTCTGCCGCCATGAGCCAGTCCCAAAAACGTCCCCTAAAATCTCTATCAGACAATCTAAAATCAAAACAAGGTCTTTTCCGTCAAAATTTGCTTGGAAAACGAGTAGATTATTCAGGACGCTCTGTTATTGTAGTTGGACCAGAACTCAAACTCAATCAATGCGGATTGCCGAAACATATGGCACTTGAACTTTTCAGACCATTTGTAATTTCCAAAATTTTACAGGCAGAACTTGCGTTCAATATTCGCGGAGCGAATAAATTGATAGAAGAGCGCGGGGGAGAAGTCTGGGCGATGCTGGAGAAAGTCATAGAGGGTAAATATGTTCTTCTAAATCGCGCGCCCACACTCCATCGTCTCGGCATTCAAGCCTTCAATCCTATTTTAATTGAAGGAAATGCCATTCAGGTGCATCCTCTTGTTTGTCAGGCTTTTAATGCTGATTTCGACGGAGACCAAATGGCTGTGTATGTTCCCTTGCTCGAGGAAGCTCAATCCGAAGCAAAAGGATTAATGGCTGCAAATAAAAATTTACTCAAACCACAAAATGGAGATTTGATAGTGCATCCTCGCATGGACATGGTGTTGGGGTCTTATTGGATGACGAAAAATGTTGATGGAGAGATGGGCGAAGGCAAATATTTTTCTAGTCCAAATGCTGCCATCACCGCTTATGAATATAGGGTTATATCTCTTCGCGCTAAAATACAGGTTCTCGCGACAGATACGCACAAATACAAAAAGTTCAATGGAGGGATGTTCGACACTTCTGTCGGGAAACTCCTTTTCAATAGCATTTTACCGAATGACTTTTCTTACGTGAATGATGAAATGACCCAGGAAAGGCTGTCTTCACTCCTAGACGAACTGATTATTCATAGCGGCGTGGAAAACACTCCGGCAATTTTAGACAAAATTAAAGCATTTGGTTTCAAATACTCCACAGCTTCTGGCACCACCTGGGGGCTCGATAATGTTTCCGTGTCTCCGGAGAAACCGAAAATTATAGCGCAAGGTAAAAAACTGGAAGAAGAAATAATATCCCAATGGAGCGAAGGTTTATTGTCTCTAGAGGAGAAATATCAAAAGATTATTGAAATTTGGACACACATAAAGAAGGACTTAGAAAAAGTTCTGCCCAAGACACTTGATAAGAGTGGTTCCACTTACGACTTGTTTACTTCTAAAGCCAGGGGCACAATGTCATCGCTTATGCAAATGACCGGCATGATAGGGCTTATTCAAAATAACCAAGGCAACACGTTGGAATTTCCAATTATTCCTTGTTATCAGGAGGGTCTTTCTCCAATTGAGTATTTCGTCATTACTCATGGCGCCAGAAAGGGCGCATCAGACACTGCGCTTAATACCGCCAAAGCCGGATATCTAACTCGAAGATTGGTTGATGTTGCGCAAGATATAGTTATCACGGAAGAAGACTGTGGCACCAAAGAAGGGAAAATAGTCACCAGAGAAAATATTTCTGGAATTGAAATTCCACTTTCGAAAAATATCCGTGGGCGAGTGCTGGCGGGAGACCTTAAAGACAAAAATGGTAAAGTGGCTTATAAGAGAGGATTCCTAGTTACGAAAGAAGAAGCGTACAATATCGAAGGCGCTGGTTTTACGGAGGTATTCGTTCGATCTCCGCTTACATGCCGCACAGTGCATGGTCTCTGTGTTATGTGTTATGGGCTTGATTTGGGCAGAAATCATCTAGTCGAACAGGGTGAAGCCGTGGGCATCATCGCAGCTCAAGCCATCGGAGAGCCAGGAACCCAGCTTACGCTCCGTACATTCCATGCTGGTGGCGTTGCCGGAACCGACATAACTACAGGATTGCCGCGTATTGAAGAAATATTCGAAAGACGAATTCCGAAAAATCCAGCAATTATTTCCGAGACGGATGGCGAGGTTATAGAAATTAAAGACAAAGACGGAAAAGAAAAAATTATAAAAGTACTATCGGATACGAAGCTCGACGGCCCGCTACGCCAGAGCGCTAGCGTGGCGAGCAAGCCGAATGAAGTGGAATACATTGTGGCTTTCCGCAGAATGCCTATAGTTAAAACAGGAGAAAAAGTTAAAAAAGGTCAACTATTAACGGACGGATCAGCAGACATAGCCTCAATGTTTAAATTGGGAGGAAAAGAGCTGGTTGAAGAATATATCATCGAAGAGATTAATAAAGTTTACGAACTCCAGAGCGCCTCAATCTCCAGAAAACATACAGAGATAATTGTCCGCCAAATGTTTTCCCGAAGAAAGATAAAAGATGCAGGTGAGACCAATTTTTCTATCGGTGACATCGTTGAGAATGTTACTTTCATGGAAGAAAACTCTCGGGTTTCGAAAATAAATGGCAAAGAAGCTAAAGCAGAAACTGTCGTGCTTGGCATCACCGAGGTATCGCTCCGCACCAAAAGTTGGCTCTCTGCGGCATCATTCCAAAATACTAATCGTGTACTTATCGAAAACGCAATTAAGGGCGGGGTAGATTCTCTTAGGGGGTTGAAAGAAAATGTTATAATTGGAAGATTAATTCCAGCAGGAACTGGATTTTCTAAAAAGGAACTTTAAAATTATATGAACTCTCCCGTTCAACAAATTAAGGAGAGACTTTCAATCGAAGAAGTAGTCTCTTCTTACATAAAGCTAGAGCGAGCGGGTGCGAACCTTAAGGCGAAGTGTCCGTTTCATAATGAAAAAACACCCAGCTTTTTCATTTCGCCCGGTCGGGGGAGTTATTATTGTTTCGGTTGCGGAGCTGGCGGCGATATTTTTACTTTTGTGGAAGAATTTGAAGGGCTTGATTTTAGGGGCGCGCTCCGACTTCTGGCGGATAAAGCAGGCGTTAAACTCGAACAATATAATCCTAAGGCAGAGGATGAAAAAGAAAAATTATATAGAATAATGGAAGAGGCAACTATATATTTTGAAAAAAATTTAAAAGACAACACTGAAGCGTTAGCATATTTAAAAACTCGAGGGCTGGAAAAGGGAACCATCAAAGATTTTAGGGTTGGATATGCGATTCTCGATTGGCGCAAACTTTATGATTACCTAAAAGCCAAGGGTTTCTCTGATACGGAAATAGAAAAAGCAGGGTTGGCTAAAAAACCAGAAGATAAAAACAAAGCAACGTATGATAGATTTCGTGGTCGTATCATGTTTCCTATTGCTGACTCAAGCGGTCGGATTATAGCTTTTTCTGGAAGGCTACTTGTGGACGATGGGAAGGGAGCCAAATATCTAAATTCTCCCGAAACGCCCATTTTCAGCAAATCGTCGGTACTGTATGGATTAGACAAGGCAAAAGATTCAATTCGCAAGAATAATTTCTCTATCTTAGTTGAAGGTCAGATGGATTTAGTTTTGTCGCATCAGGCAGGATATAAAAACACCATTGCGACCTCCGGCACAGCTCTCGCGGATTCCACTGTTTCGAAAGAAAATATTGTTTCCAATTTGGGTCTTGTTCGTCGTCTTTCTGCCAACATGGTACTTGCGTTTGACGCAGATCATGCTGGTTTTAATGCCGCGAATAGAGCTGGAAGAATTGCGCTATCGCTCGGTATGGACGTGAAGGTGGCGGAAATGCCGGAGGGCGTTGATCCGGCAGATTTGATTTCTGCCAAAGAGGGTGGTGGTTCTGATGCGTGGCGTGAAGCGATTAAAAATTCCAAACATATAATTGAGTTTATTTTAGAGAGGGTTCTTAAAGATTCAGAGGGAGATATGCGCAAGGCTGGGCGGGAAGTAAAAAGTGTGATACTGCCTTTCGTGGATGCGCTTGAAAGTTCAATAGAAAAAGCGCATTTTTTAAAGAAAATAAGCGATTTGTCATCTATTCCTCAAAGTGCCCTGGAAGAAGATTTAAGAAAGATTGAACAGGAGCTTAAATACGAAAAACAAGAAATTGAAGAAGCGGAAGAATCCTTGAGAGAAGTTTCCAGAAAAGACTATATTCTTCGCAAATTACTGGGCATTATTCTTTGGCAAAGAACACTCAAGGAACAAATTCTTGACGTGGATAGTATTCTGAAGGAAATTGCGCAGATTTTAAATGTTACAGAAAACGAGGTTTTAGAACAGGCAAAAGAAAGTAAAGAAGATTTTATTTTTGAGGCTGAAGTTTTTTATGAAGGAGATGTTAATGTGAAGGCGGATGCAGAAGAGTTATTATGCAATTTAAAAGAAGAATTTCTAAAAGAAGAATTAGCGGACAAAATGCGAGAATTAAATATAGCCGAGCAGGCGGGGGACAAAGAAAGGTCGTCTAAAATTTTAAAAGAATGCCAGGAAATAAATAAAAAGATACATGAAAACAAAAAATAAAAAAAAAAATAAAAAAAGAAAGAAGCTTAAAATAAAAAAAGCAAAAAAAATAAAAAAACAAAAGAAAACTAAAGTTGCTAGAAAGAAGACCATCCCTAAAAGTGGAGCGAAAAAACTATCTAGAGTAGAAAAAAGAGCGCAGGGGATGGCGGATCTTTCGAGCGGGCTTATAGAAAAGGGGCGAAAAAGGGGATTTATTACTTATGATGAGATACTGAAGACTTTCCCTGATATTGAGAATAATATTTTATTTTTGGATGAACTCTATGAAAAACTTGGCGTTGCCGGGATCGATGTATTAGAAGGTGGGAACTTGCTCAATCTTGATATTGACCTTAATGATAAAGATTTGAATAAAGGGTCTATGCATGACTCCATACAAATGTATCTAAAAGAGATAGGGCAATATCCGCTGATTCACGGGAATGATGAAAAAGAACTTGCTAAGCGCATTGAACATGGAGACTTGGAAGCAAAAAATTTACTGGCTCGCGCCAATT
>JBBUFT010000062.1:0-2430 GCA_038078035.1 Patescibacteria group bacterium | reverse complement strand
AGAAAGGAGGCAATGGTGAGATGCAAGGGCATCTTGGTAAGCTCCAGAATCAAAAATAGCTAAATATTGCGGTTCCCCTTCTTTTAATTTTGGCATCAGTATATAGCTTCCCCCAGCAGTATACTTATCGTCCGAGTCACAAGAACTCCCGGCAAGCCAGACACTTTTGAACGAGGTGCTGTTAGCATTGTTCACTGGCACCATATGCCACTTTTGGTGAATAGCCCAAGTATCAAGAAGGTCGTTCATAAAACTACCGTCGATCACATACCAAGATTTGGCATTTGCTTTTGGAATTGGCTTTTCCGCAATGACGCTATAAATAGTAACTTGCGCCGGGGCCACAATATAGCGTCCCCACTCGACAGCAAGGTTTGGATGGCGTATTCCAGCCTCGTCGCTCATCTTTTTGAGAAGTTTGACGATTTGTTCAGAAACTTTTTTAGCACCATAAAATGGTTTTTTTTCATAGGGTACGCCAAAGCCACCGCCCACATTAAGAGTATCGAGGCTAGGTTGATTCTTTACCAATTTGACGTACAGACTCATCGCATCCTCGATCGGCTGTATGACACTTCTTGCTGTATTGATTTGCGAACCGATGTGATAATGTAGAAGTTTTAAATTTTTCATTTTCGGCAAATCTAGAAGTTCCCTGGAAGAAAAACCAAAGCGGTCTACTTTCTTATCCCAATGTGTATCTGCCTTGGTGTCCAGGTTCACCCTTATGCCAACTTCCCCTTTGTACTTAGAGAAGCGCTTTAATTCATGCTCGTCTTCTATGATGGGCATGATAGACAAATCTTTCGAGCGTAATTCTTCAATTAACTTTATATAGGCTTCCGTCTTCGGACCATTGCAGAGTACACGTATCTTCGAATGAAATTTCTCCCCCTCCCAAAGTTTTTTTACAATCCAAAGTTCGTTTACCGAACCTACCTCCATATGCGCACCCTCGGAAATAAGCGGCAGGATAAATTCTTTATTTTGATTTACTTTCATTGGATAGTGATAATAAAATTTACCCCGGTACCCTCTTATTTTCATGTAGGCTAGAAAATAATCTTGCAAATCCTCGAGACGTTCTTCCAAAATGAATGGAAAGACAACCTCCGTAGGAGTACCGTACTTTTTCACGATATCGTTCAAGTTATAAACATAATTCCCTTCTCGCACCGTAAGTTCACCACCTTTTGTTATATCAAAATACTGGGTATTGAATTCCTCCATTCCTAGCTTCCAAAATTTCTTCCAATTCTTACCAGGTTTTTTTAGTTTTCGTTTTCTCATGGTTCGATTTTACTCACCATGGCCCCGAGTTTTCCGAATGAGCCATCTAAGTAAAACTAAGTAACAAAAAGTAGTATATCAAGTGTCGAAGAAATGTAAATACTGTGGATAACCCCTTACCTCGAATACCTCTTCAGAAACCTCTCCTTAAACTCGGGAAAGTTGCCGTCTAGAATCGATTGCCTGATTTTCTTCACCAAATTAATAACGAAATACAGATTATGCATGGTGGCAAGGGTAGCGGCTAGCATCTCCTTGCCGTGGAAAAGATGCGACAGATACGCTCTAGTGTAATTTTGGCACAAATAGCATCTACAATCTTCTGTAATGGGAGAAAAATCATTTCTATATTCAGAATTCATTATATTTATTTTTCCTTCTTTTGTATAAAGCGTGCCATTGCGCGCGTTTCTGGTGGGCGCTACACAGTCAAAGAGATCCACTCCATTCTCCACCCCCATAAACAAGTCTTCCGGCTCGCCGATGCCCAGAAGATGACGGGGTTTATTTTCCGGCAGGATTTCATTGACTAATCGAGTGGTCAGTTCCATATGTTCTTTGGTATATGAACCACCAATCCCAAAACCGTCAAATGGCAAGCTAGAAATATATTCGGCAGATTTTTTACGTAAATCTTTCTCTAAGCCTCCTTGTACTATTCCAAAAATTGCTTGTTCTTTCGCGTTCGGTTTAGATTGATGATATTCTAACGAACGTTTTGCCCAAGCGTGCGTGCGGGACAATGCTTCGTTTTGGTAAGCATGATCTTCGTGCGGAGATGTGGCTTCGTCAAAAGCAAAAATTATATCTGCACCCAGGTTGTGTTGAATCTGGATTGATTTCTCGGGAGTGATGTAATGAATAGAGCCATCAATATGTGACTTAAAAGAAACTCCGTCTTGCCCAATTTTTGCCAAACGAGGCGCGTCAGAATCATCAAATCTCTCCGGAATTTGATGGGTTGTTTCCGTTCCCCGAATAACTTTCGAAAAATCTTTGCCGTAAGCGGCACCCAAGGAAAAAACTTGGAAACCTCCGGAGTCCGTTATTATTGGACCTTTCCAATTCATAAATTTATGAAGCCCGCCCCCCTTGCCTATCAGTTCGTCCCCGGGCTGAAGATAAAGATGATAAGTGTTC
>JBBUFT010000061.1:0-3473 GCA_038078035.1 Patescibacteria group bacterium | reverse complement strand
AAACAATTTACTGCTCTTTGTCAAGAGTTTTGTGTGATATATTGATGTATATGGAAGGTGAAATAACCGAAGATAAAAAAGAACCGCAAGAAAAACCGGAGTCCGTTAAACAATCATTCTGGGAACTTGTCCGTTTTGCAATTTTAGCCCTACTTATCGTTGTCCCCATTCGTGTTCTTGTCGCTGAACCGTTTGTCGTCTCGGGAGCATCAATGGTTCCCACATTTGCGGATGGAGATTATTTAGTGGTGGATAAACTATCTTATAAATTGAATGATCCCGAGAGATATGATGTTGTCATTTTTAAATATCCAAATGATACAACAAAATTCTTTATTAAAAGAATAATCGGGCTTCCAAATGAAACAATTGATATAAAAGGCAGCGTTATAACCATAACGAACGCTCTACATAAGGATGGATTCAAGCTCGATCAGCCTTTTGTAAAAAATACTGCGAATAATAACACCCATTATGAAATAAAAAGCGGTGAATATTTTGTAATGGGCGATAACAGATCCGCTAGTTCAGATTCAAGATATTGGGGAGGAGTCAAAAGAGAATTTATTTCAGGAAAAGCGTTCTTGCGTTTATTGCCAATAAAGAACATCGATATTCTACCGGGTCAGTATAGACAAGCAAAATCCAAATAGCAGAATAGGTTTTACTGTAGAAAAACTATGAAGAAAAAAGCAGTGGCTAAAACAAAAGAAATTTCTTCCCCAAAAGGAATGCGAGACTTGATGAATGAAGAGTATTATGCTTTTCAGGGATTTTTTGAAAAGGCACAAGAAGTAGCGGTGTATTATGGCTTTAAGCCACTCGAAACTCCAATGTTGGAGCACGAAGAAATTTTCACCACAACCATAGGCGAGGGTACGGACATAATAGATAAAGAAATGTATACGCTTAAAACCAAGGGCGGAGACCGCTTGGCTCTGCGTCCCGAACATACTGCTCCATTGATGCGCGCTTACATTGAACACGGGATGCAGACCATGCCCCAACCAATTATGTTGTATCAACATGGTCCAGTCTTTAGGCATGACAGACCGCAAGCTGGACGCTATAGACAATTTTGGCAATTTGATTTGGACTCGCTCGGCAATGAAAAAAGTATTATGGATGCGCTTGTTATTAAAGCTGGTATGACTATTTTAGAGGAAGCTGGAGCATCAAACCTTTCTGTTGAAATTAATTCTATAGGTGACAGGGAATGCCGAAATGGATATATTAGAGAGCTGATAAATTATTACAAAAAACACATCAATGGTTTGCCGGCTATTGACCGAGAACGATTAAAGATAAACCCGCTCCGCATACTAGACTCCAAGGAAGAAAAAACAATCACAATAAATGAGGGAGCTCCAGACTCGGTCTCATTTTTATGCCCTTCTTGCAAAAAACATTTAAAAGAAGTATTGGAGTATCTGGAAGAAATGAATATCCAATACAATTTAAATAAAAATCTGGTACGCGGACTCTCTTATTACACTCGCACCGTCTTTGAAGTTTATACAGAAAATCCTGAAGAAGGTGGGTTGCCACTGCAAGTTGCCTCTGGGGGACGTTATGATTATTTAGCGCGCCAGCTGGGGGGGAAAAAAGATGTCCCCGCAGTAGGCTTCTCGATTGGAGTGGATCGAGTGGTGGAATCATCCTGGTATAAGAAGCTCGCGCCACGCATATTAAAGAAACCAAAAATTTATTTCATCCAGCTCGGCTCAGAAGCAAAGTTGAAAAGTTTGAACGTAATCGAGATACTGCGCAAAGCGCATATTCCCATTGCCCAATCGCTCTCCAAAGACAGTCTGGGGTCTCAATTAGCCATCGCTGAAAAGCTTGCTATTCCCTATGTCATAATTTTCGGAGTTAAGGAAGCGCTGGATAATTCTGTAATAATACGCAATATGGGTAATCGCTCCCAAGATACCGTGAAATTAGGCAAACTTCTAGAATATTTGAAGGAGTTATAAAAAATATAGATGATTAAAAAAATTTTGCAAAAAGAAGCAAAAATTCTTCGTGAAATTGCCAAGGATATCAGTCTGAAAGATATTAAAACAACAAAAACAAAGAAGGTGTTGAAAGAAATGAAGGAAGCGCTGGCTAGTCAGGGTGATGGAGTGGCGATAGCGGCGCCGCAAATTGGGTATTCATTGCGAGTTTTCGTCGTATCTGGAAAAGTTTTTGAAAAAAACTTTCTGGATAATAGAAAGGGTAGAATGTCCGGAGAGAAAGAAAAAAATGATGTAATAGAAGTTAAGCCGAAAATAAAAGATCTGGTCTTCATTAATCCGAAAATTTCCAAACTCTCCCGTAAAAAGGAATGGGTGCCGGAGGGCTGCCTCTCAGTTCGCCCGCTTTACGGCAAAACTTGGAGATCAAAGAAGGCTACAGTGGAAGCGTACGACGAAAATGGCAGGGAGTTTACCCGCGGCGCGTCGGGATTGCTTGCGCAAATTTTCCAGCATGAAACAGAACATCTGGACGGTGTGCTTTTCATTGACCATGCAAAAGATATAAAAGCGGAAGTACTTCAAAAAAAATAATCTTTTATGAAAGAAGGTGTAAATAAAAAATTAAATTTTGTATTTTGGGGTACGCCTGATTTTGCCGTTTATATACTTCTAGAATTAAAAGAAGCTGGATATCTGCCCTCTCTCGTCGTCACCACTAGAGATATGAAAATCGGCCGCGGGAATAAATTTGACTCTCCTCCAGTAAAAAAATGGGCGGATAAGGAAGGAATACCTGTGTTGCAGCCAGAGACAATAGATGAATTATTTTTGGATATTTTGCGCAAAGAAAAATATGATGTGTTTATCCTTACAGCTTATGGGAAAATGTTGCCGAAAAAACTTCTCGCAATTCCCAAGCATGGCATTTTAAACACCCACCCCTCTCTTTTGCCAAAGCTTCGCGGACCTTCTCCGGTACGGTCAGCAATCTTAAACGATGAACGGGGGACGGGAGCAACAGTAATAGTTTTGGATGAAAAAATGGACCATGGTCCCATTGTCGCGCAGGAGGGCATTGAGATTAAGGAGGAAGATTGGCCGCCACTTCTACCCGTTTTGGAAGAAATGCTTTTCCGTAAGGGCGGAAAATTATTGGTGAAAATACTGGAAGACTATGTCGATGGAAAAATCGCTCCTGTGCCACAGGATGAATCAAAGGCGACTTATTGTAAAAAAATTAAAAAAGAAGACGGACTTGTGGATTTAGAGAAAGATTCAGGAAGAGATATTTACAAAAAGTATTGCGCATTCTACGGCTGGCCCGGTATTTATTTTATGAAAAATGGAAAAAGAATAAAAATCACGAAAGCGAAACTAGAAGACGGAAAATTCGTGGTAGAAAAAATAATCCCTGAAAACGGAAAAGAAATGGATTACAAGGACTAGTTTAGTATTTAGAAGTAAACGGATTTCTTTTTGAAAGACCTTTGAGCATTTTTTTAACACTAGCCG
>JBBUFT010000060.1:0-1112 GCA_038078035.1 Patescibacteria group bacterium | reverse complement strand
TGACGAAAGGCAGGGCCAACCCTGCCGTGAGCCAAATGCCCAGAACTCCAAAGAGCCCTAGCAGAGTTTTGCGATGCATGTCAAACGTTAATTCCCAAATGTATTAGGACACTCTTGTAAAATAGAGTGATCATGAAATGGAAAAATATTTCGTCTGCCGAACGAATGGAAATCGGCATATTAAGGTCAAGAGGATATACAATCAGAGAAGTGGCCAAAGAGATGGAGAGAAGCCCCAATACCATCTCGTATGAACTCCGAAAAAACAAAACTAGAGATGGATATAGTCCCAAGAAAGCTCAAGACAAATCCAGACTCCGCAAAAGGATGCGGCGCTTTCAATGGATGAAAATTGAGGAAAATGTGGAATTGAGAAAATATATAATCGCAGGCCTTGAGAAGAAATGGAATCCAGACGAAATCTCAGGAAGAATGAAGTTGGAAAAGAAACCCTGGTGCATATCCAAAAATTCAATATATCGCTGGTTGTATTCAATGAGAGGTCAAAAATATTGCCATCTTTTGTATTCAAAGAGATATCACAGAAGAAAAAGAGTTGGATCAAAGAAAAGAACCTTGATTCCAAATCGTATTGATATTTCAAAGAGATTTTTAGGTTCAGAAAACAGAACCAGATATGGTCATTGGGAAAAAGATGCCATTGTATCAAGACAGGGAGTATCTGCTTCTGTAGCAGTGGCTCAAGAGAGAAAAAGTCGTTTGATATCCGCAAGAAAAGTGAGAAATATGTCTCCTGTGGATCACGAGATTGCCGTGAGAAGAATGTTTGAGGGGAAAAAGGCTCTCAGTATCACTAGAGACAATGGAATTGAAAATACCCGCCATAGAGAAACTTTGATCCCATCATTTTTCTGCGAACCATACTCCTCTTGGCAGAAAGGTGGTGTTGAAAATGCAAACAAAATGATTCGAGGCTTCTTTCCTAAAGGAACTGACTTTAGATTTGTAACCCAAGAAGATATTGATATTGCAATCGTAATTATCAACAACAAACCAAGAAAAATTTTAAAATACAAAACTGCATTGGAAGTCGCCAGTGCAGTTGGTATCATTACAAGTATTAAAAGTGAGAGTGTCCTAATTCAGGGTGG
>JBBUFT010000059.1:0-1391 GCA_038078035.1 Patescibacteria group bacterium | reverse complement strand
AATTCACTCAAGTTTTAGACTCTCTAGAGAAAATATGACGCGGCGAGTTTTACTAGCGCTCGCTAATCCCAAGGTAAAAATTTTCGCTCACCCTACAGGCAGAAAGCTTAATCAGAGAGAAGGGGTTGAACTTAATTGGCAAGAAATATTTGAATTTTGTCAAAAAAATAAAAAATGGCTTGAGATTAACGCCGAGCCTATGCGGCTTGATTTGCCTGAAACGCTTGTGAAAGAAGCAGTGAAAAAAGGTGTTAAGCTGACTTTAGGAACCGATGCTCATCACGTTGACAGTATGGACAATATGGAATATGGTATATCTGTTGCCAGACGAGGTTGGGCAGAAAAAGGTAATATTGTTAATAGCAATAATTTAGAGGAATTTGAAAAATTGCTAGAACAATAAAAGAATAGTAGACTAATAAACTAATATAGAATAAAGCTCTATAATACGTAAAAAAGAGAGGTGGTGATTTAATGAATTTGATTTTAATAGCAGTTTTGGTGGTAGTTGCCGTTTGGGTTATATCAACATATAACTTTTTTGTCTCAAGTCGCGCGAGAATTAAAGCTGCAGTTCAAGAGATTGGTAACCAGCTCAAAAGGCAGGCGGAGCTGATTCCTAACCTCGAAGCGTCCGTGAAAGGGTATTTGAAACACGAGAGCGGTATATTCGAAAAGCTAACAGAAGCGAGGCGGTTAATTGCCTCCGCCGTTGAGTCAGGAAACGCACAAAAAATGGCCGATGCAGGAGCAAAATTGGCGGCAGTTTTGCCTTCATTAACAATCGCGGTTGAGGACAATCCCGAGCTAAAAGGCTCCGATGTGGTCGGAAAGCTGATGGACGAGTTAAGAGATACTGCCGACAAGGTAATGTATGCCAGAAGGCTGGTTATAGATTTGACTGCAGACTATAATGTGCGACGAGTCACCGTGCCTTCCAGTATAATGGCAAATCTTCTTAAGATTGAAGAGTTGCCGGGTCTTATTACCCCTTCCGAAGGAGAACACCTTAAGGTTTCGGAGGAAGATACAAAAACTCCTAAAGTAAAGATATAAAAAGATGGGAGTAACACATCAGAATGATTAATGTCTACGAGGCACAAGCCGCCAATAAGAGGAAAAGTGCCCTTATTATTGGGCTATTTATTCTTTTTGTTACCGTATCCGTGTACGTTATCTCTCAGGCAATGGGAGTTTATTTGGGTTACGAGCCGGGCGGCTTAGGAGTTGTAGGACTTGCTTTTATCATATCCGGTTTAATCACTTTTGTAAGTTATTACGCCAGCGATAAAATAGTTCTGTCTATTTCGGGCGCACGTCCAGCGGATAGGAAAAAGGACTTTAATTTTTACACCGTTGCCGAAAATTTAAGCATTGCCGCCGGCATTCCC
>JBBUFT010000058.1:1852-4215 GCA_038078035.1 Patescibacteria group bacterium | reverse complement strand
TATCTTTTTTACATACTTCGCACTTGCCAAAAGATTCTCTATTTAATCCTTTCAGCGCCCTTAAAATATTATTCAATCTTGGCTCGAGAGTTTTCATCATCGAACTGCGCGCCTCGAAGTCTTCAAATCTGTCCGCCATATCGTTCTGATCCGACTCTGGAAATTTAACCTCCTCAGGCGTCGCCTCCCACTCGCCTGTCTCTGGATTAAGCTTGCCCATATCGCGAAGTTGTTCAATCAACGCATTTCTTTCTGTTTCTAACTTCTCTTTGATTTTTTTCTTATCCATCATGGTACCCAAATCATAGCATTTTAAATATATAAGGCAATTAACTTACTTAGTTGCTGTTTTAGAAAATACTGTTAATATATGAATAATAAAGAGATCGTGTTATATTTGCTATAATAAAAACATGAAAGAACAAGAAACAAAAATTCCAGCGAAACAACCATTAAGGGAACTACATGTTCGTGGTAGTAGGTCTGAACGTCTCCGCATGTTAATTGATGAATTAAATGCTCGTAGTTTGGGGGGAAATTATAGGCAAGAAGACTTTGGAAAATATTTTCTCGACTTCTTAACCGATGAAGACGGAGCATCCATATTTAATTCTGATGTCATTGGTGCGCTGGGAGGAAATAGTGTTGAAGAAGTCCAATCGCGGCTTGCTATTCTTTCTGAAAAATACAAAGATTAGTGGCACACCCCGTAATATGGACGACTCGCATTAATCCAATAGTTATGGTATAGTTACAGTATTAACAGTTTAAACGAATAAAAATTTATGTCATTAAATGCATCCACAGCTCCAGGTTCGCCTGAATACAAACCTGGTCTAGAAAGAGAGAGAAGTATTTCTACAGAAATAAGAGAAGGTATAAGGCTTGCAGAGCAGTTGATAAACTGGAAAACACTATCAGTTCAGCCCAATAGAGAAGAAAAACAGAAAAAATTACAGGAAGAAATTTCTAGAGTGATAGGAACAACCCAGCCCTATGAAGTTGCTGGAATCTTGGTAGGTTCTGGTCGTCCAGACTCAGTACAAAAAGCCATTATGCTCAAACTTTTCCCCACTTTTGAAGAAGGTCAAATCATAGAGATGTTGAGTGCCGCAAAAGAAGGCCAAGATCTTAAGCCCCCAACCCTACAATAGAGTAATTTTCCTAAATCTATCAGCCACGTTTCTCTAAATAAATGCTACAACAACTACATGCAGCGGTATAAAGTTTACTTTTCAACTTGGTTCGAAGCTAGGCGAAGAATTATCTCTTGCGCAGCGGCAGAAGTATTGGTGATAATTATTGAATTATCATCGGCAAAAATATACATCACCACCACTTCTTGATCTTTATTATAGAGGACGCGCGCATTTTTATTTTCCACGACACCATTCTCAAAATCTTTAGTGAGAAGATATTCCGTCTCGCTTGAAAGAGCCACCCCAAAAAATTCGTGAAGATCAAGAAACATTTTATTTTCCCAGGCGCGCATGCTGTCAAAAACATCAGTAAAGGAACGCACTTTGAGCAGTATGAAAAAATCTCCCCCTCTGGAGACATCGGGTTGCGTTTTACTATTTACAACACCCACCAGGAAATGATCCTCCACAAAACTGCTATTGTCTAGCGGGTTCCTTGACACGAAGCTACCTTTTATGAGTTCAATGAATCTTTTAAATCCTACAACTTTTTTATTCTCTATGAGATACATGCCTTCAACTCCTCCAGTTTTTACTTTTGTATTCAAGACAGCGCTAAGGGTAGCTTGAGCTATTTTCTCTTTATTAAATCCCGACACTTCTATAAAATCACTTCTGTTATAAAAGATTAGGGGAGTAAATTGTTTTTCTATTTCGACAGTATTGATATCATCTTTTAAAAATAAATAAAACAAAAGAGCCGAAGTGGTAAGCACGAGCAATACGCCTGCGGATACGAAAATCTTATTTCTTTTAGCCTCTGGAGACACGCTCTTTTTTTCTATTTCGTGTTCTTCTTCCAGATGTATTATCTTTCTTATTAGCCCCCCTTTATCATCTTCAATCGCCTTCGCTATATCTTCGGCATAAGTTTCAACCTTTTTATTTTTCCCGCCCGCACCAGCTATGCTGGAAGCATTGTGGGCAGGAATTGTATTCTCTTTATTTTCTTCCGCCATTGTTTTTGAAAAAATCTTTATCCGCCTCCTTTATCGATAGGCTGATTTTGCCTCTTTCTGCATCAACTTTTATCACCTTGACCGGTACTATCATGCCCTCTTTTATTATATCGCTTACTCGTTCGATGCGAAATGGCGCAATCTCAGAAATGTGTACCATGCCGTCAGTAGAAGCACTCAGCCTCACAAAAGCGCCAAATTCAGC
>JBBUFT010000058.1:0-1752 GCA_038078035.1 Patescibacteria group bacterium | reverse complement strand
AGAAATTTCTTTTTCAATTTTTTCAAGAATTGTAATTCTGGCATTTTTGCTCTGCCTCATCGCTTCACCTAATATTTTTATCGGCACACCTTCTACTTTTACGTCAAGTTGTATCGCTGTAATCCCCTGTCTTGTTCCCGCAACTTTGAAATCCATATCACCATGATGATCTTCGGGTCCTTGGATATCAGTCAAAATTTTATATTTACTTCCACTTTCATACATCAATCCCATTGCCACACCGGCGACAGGAGCTTTGATCGGCACTCCGCCATCCATGAGCGCGAGTGTCGCGGCGCAAATCGAAGCTTGAGAAGTCGAGCCGTTCGAAGCCATTGATTCAGAAACAACGCGCATCGTATACGGGAACTCCATTGGAGACGGCAAGACCATCGCGAGCGCTTTTTCTGCGAGCGCCCCGTGACCGACTTCTCGGCGATTTGTAAATCCTGCTCTGCCCACTTCCCCGCCGGAGTACGGAGGGAAGTTGTAGTGATGCATGAATCTTTTCTCGGTTTTTTCTGTCATGCCGTCAACCATATGTTTATCCTCCGGACCACCGAGTGTGAGCACGGAGAGTACATGCGTTCCCCCTCGATAAAAAATTCCGGAACCGTGGAGAATCGAAGAAAGTCCGCCAGCTTGCGCGTATAAATCACGCACTTCATCCATCGCTCTGCCGTCGGCTCGTTTATTTTCCTTGATTGCGCTTTGGTGCAAGATTTTATTTTCTGTATCATCAAACAAATGATCCTCTGGGACAAAGTCTTCTCTTTCTGGATATTTTTCTTTTATCATTTTATTCCAGATGCTGTGCAATTCATCAATTTCCTTCTTGCCTGGACCGGAAAATATCGCTTCCTTCATCTTTGGCAAGATATTTTCATTAAATAATTTCACTGATTCTCCGTCTATTTTTTCTTTCTCAATCACTCTTTTTTCTTTGCCTATTTCAGCTGAAATTTTCTTTTGGAAATTTTCTAATTTGGATATCTCAACGCTTGCCTTCTCGAGAGCGTTCTCTAAATCCTCTTCCCTCGCCTCTTTGGCTGACGCTTCAATCATGTTAATATTGCCGTCTTTCCCGCAGACGGTTAGATCAAACTTATATTGTGAGCCTTCTTCGCGAAGCTTGGGAGAAGCGTTTATTTTAAGCCCCTCTTTGCCATTCTCGTTGTTGTATTTGCCGATGCGAACCGCCCCGATCGGTCCTGCCCAAGGAATATTTGATACTTGGAGCGCTAACGAAGCCGCGTTTATCGCCAAAATGACAGAATCATTGTCATCTACTGAAATAACTGTGGTAATAACCTGCACCGCATGACGAATATTTTGGTCAAAAAGCGGGCGAAGCGTCCTATCAATGACTCGGCTCGCCAAAATCGCATCCTCCGACGGTTTACCTTCCCGCTTTACGAAACGAGAACCAGAAATTTTCCCTGACGCATAAAATCGTTCTATGTAATCGACTGTTAAATTAAAAAATCCCAAACCCTCTTGGCGGTCTTTGGACATGCAAACAGTTGCGAGAACTATCGTTTCTCCATATTTTAAAATTACTGAACCATGCGCCTGCTCTGCCAAATTCGTAAAGCTAGCAGTCAAAATTTTCCCACCAATTTCTATTTCGTATTCCTTTTTTTGCATACTTGTCCCGCCATGGCGGGATGAGGCTCGTATCCAGACTACAGCGTTGTTTTACAACCTAAGAAAATAAGTTGAAACACTACTTTGTGTCTAGAGGCGAACCCG
>JBBUFT010000057.1:0-6689 GCA_038078035.1 Patescibacteria group bacterium | reverse complement strand
ATATTTCAAAAAGTTGCTATCCACGGGATTCTAAAAATTTTACGCTTTCGACCGGATTTTCTATTAAAAGATATTGGTGATTCAGCACATCAAGGGGATTTAAGTTCTTAAGATATGCTATTTCTAAAGATGGTATATTTCTAAAACTTTTTTCAGCTTTTTCGTCTCGTCCATAAAGGGCAGTAAGAATTCTGGGTTTCGGGTTGCTTGATTTCTTTGAGGACATTTTAAATCCACCTGTCTGTATTAAATTATTTATTGTTTCTACCCCAATCTTAGTCTTAATAGAAGATGGACTAAGCGAATCAACAAAAAGTATTTCATTGTCTTTCAGCTTGCGAGAAAGAACTGAGAAGAGCGCCTGCGCGCGCATTTTCTTTGAGATTTTTCTTTTATAATTCTTCTCGGCAAGCGGACCATGAGTTACGCCTCCGCCAACCCAGATGGGGCTCCTCGAGGAGCCGTGTCGCGCTCGTCCTGTGCCCTTTTGTCTCCAGGGCTTCCTGCCTCCGCCTCGAACTTCTCCGCGACCCTTTGTGTCAGCAGTGCCCGCGCGCTTGTTGCTACGCATTCCTTCTACAACCTGATGCACTAGGTCACTGCGCCATTTAGCAGAAAAAACTTTCAACGGCAAAGTAACCGTCCCCGCCTCTTTTCCTTTTTGATTGTATATTTTTGCTTCCATATTTATCTACTGACGATTTCAACTAAACTTCCGCGCTTCCCTGCAATTGCTCCTTTTATAAGCATAATATTGCTTTCCTGGTCAACTAAAACAACTTTTAAGTTTTTTTGGGTGATGCGGTCTCCGCCCATTCTGCCTGCCATTCTCATGCCCTTCGGAACATGGGTTCGTAGTCCTCCCCCGATGCTTCCCGGCTCTCTTTCTGAATGCTTCTGACCATGAGTGCGAGGACCGCCATGGAATCCATGCCTTTTCACAACACCCTGAAAGCCTTTCCCTTTGGAGACACTCGTCACTTGTAAATTATCTCCCGGGACAAAAGCTGAAACATTGATTTCATCGCCAATTTTTACATCACTAGTGTCGGCGGGCTTTAATCTGAATTCCTTAAGGGTTTTAAAAAGTTTGTCTGAAACCAGAGCCATTGTCCCCACCTGAGCTTTATTAATCCTCTGTTTCTTGCCCGCTCCGAAACCTAATTGGACTGCATTATAGCCGTCCTTGGATTTTTCGAAGATTCTCGTTACCGTTACAGGCGGAGCAAAAACTGCGGTCACTGGAACAACCTTGCCGTCTTCGGAAAAATATTCCGCCATATTTTCTTTTGTTCCGAGAATGAACTTCATAACATTTTTTTATTCCTACAACATCTTCACATCAATATCTACTCCGGAAGGAAGCGATAAATTCGTAAGAGCCTCTATTGTCTTAGTATTCGGATTTATAATATCAATCAATCTCTTGTGTACCCGGATCTCGAATTGCTCCCTTGTATTTTTATAAATAAAAGGAGAACGATTGACTGTATATTTTTTTATTTCGGTTGGCAGCGGCACAGGTCCAACAACATTCGCATCATGGCGCGCCGCAGTATCCATAATCTGTTTGACAGAGCTATCAAGAATTTTGCTCTCATACGCTCGTACACGTATGCGAAGCACCACTTTGCCGTCTCCTTCCTCTTTGTGAGACTTCTCTTTCTTTACAGAGATCTTTGGTGGTTTTAGAGTTTTTGCCACTGTCGTTTTTACTGCTTTTGGCCCGCCTGCAACGCTATGCGTAGCATTGCGGACAGGCTTTTTTACTTTTTTTTCTGATGTTGTCATTGAACTGCTTCAATAATTTCTTAACCGAGAATCTTCGTAACCACTCCTGCGCCCACTGTCTTGCCTCCTTCACGAATAGCGAATCGTTGAGACTCCTCAAGCGCAACAGGAGTAACTAATTTAACTGTAATTTTCACTGTATCTCCAGGCATAACCATTTCTGTTCCATCGGCCAGCGTAACATCTCCAGTTACATCCGTTGTTCGAACATAAAACTGAGGCTTATAGCCTTTAAAGAAAGGGGTGTGTCGTCCGCCTTCTTCCTTTTTCAAAACGTAAATTTCACAAGTAAAATTATCGTGCGGAGTGACAGTTCCGGGTTTTGCAAGAACTTGTCCTCGAGTTATATCTTCCTTTTTAAGACCTCGGAGAAGTATGCCTGCATTGTCTCCGGCCATTCCTTCCTGAAGATTCTTGTTAAACATCTCAATTCCAGTGACTGTGGTCTTCTGGGTTGGTTTGATTCCAACAATCTCTACATCCTCCCCTACTTTCACTATGCCTCTTTCTATTTTTCCTGTTACAACGGTACCGCGGCCTTCAATGGAGAAGATGTCTTCGACTGGCATAAGGAAGGGCTTGGCTGTATCGCGGACTGGAATAGGGATATAGGTGTCGAGCGCGTTCACAAGTTCAAGCACCTTCTTCGCCCATTCATCATCGAGTGATTTTGCTTCAAGAGCCTTCAATCCTGAACCCCTGATAACCGGAGCGCCAGCTCCATCGAAACCTTGCTTGGTAAGAAGTTCACGTATTTCTTCTTCCACCAAGTCGATCATGTCTTTATCATCAACCATATCGCACTTATTCAGGAAAACGATTATTTTAGGTACACCGACTTGCTTCGCAAGCAAAACATGCTCACGGGTCTGGGGCATCGCGCCATCGGTCGCCGCAACTACAAGAATAGCGCCGTCCATTTGAGCCGCGCCGGTAATCATGTTCTTGATGTAGTCAGCATGTCCAGGAGCATCAATGTGCGCATAGTGGCGAGCATCGGTCGAATACTCGTTGTGAGAAATGTTAATAGTAATTCCACGAGCCTTTTCTTCAGGAGCATTGTCAATCTGATCAACACCTCGAAGTCTGACCTGCTTCCCAGCCATGTTTAGCACATGGAGGATTGCTGCAGTTAAGGTCGTCTTGCCGTGGTCAACGTGACCAATAGTGCCGACATTAATATGCGGTCGATCTCTTTTAAATTCTTCTGCCATATATTTATTCTGTTCCGACAGAAGTCGGAATGGAGTTAATAGTCAAAACTCAGTGTACGAGAACCAGTCACTGGGGCTTGATCACTAACAATATTATTAATAATTAAGCAAACAAAAACTGCCAAAAGTGCAGTTGTCTATATACTAACAAATTACATAGGATTGTCAATTACCTTGTATTTCCTTATTTCCTCACAAAGTTTTTTTGCTTCTTCTTTCGGATTATCGGAAAAGATTATCCTCCGAGAAGAATTGATAATGAGTCCGAGACCCTGGCTATTTAACCCAACTTTCAGAACACTTTCTAAATTCCCACCTTGCGCCCCGATGCCCGGCACCAAGAAAGTCATGTCGCCGGCAATTTTACGAATTTTTTTCATTTCTTTAGGATATGTTGCGCCAACCACGAGCATGCAATTATTATTTTTATTCCATTCTTTTGAAACTTTTTCTGCGACAATCTGCCAAAGCGGTTTACCCGGTAAATAGAAAATTAAATTGCGGTCAATACGTAAATCCTGAAACTCGCCGGCCCCAGGGTTCGAAGTACGGCAGAGAATAATGCAACCTTTGTCTTTTCGTTCCAAAAATGGCTGTAATGCTTCACTGCCTAGGTATGGGTGAAGCGTTATTGCATCAAAGCCAAACCAGTCAAAAAACGAATCCACATAGCCTTGATTTGTATTGCCAATATCCGCCCGCTTGCAATCACAAATTAAAAATATATCCGAATATTTTTCTCTCAAATAATCCATTGTCATTTTTAATTCTTTGATCCCCTGATCGCCACGCGCTTCGTAGAAAGCGCTGTTTGGTTTGAAAGCAGCCGCATACTCGTGCGTTTCTTCTATAATCCATTTGTTAAATTCAAACTGCGGAAATTCAAAAGATTTAAATTTTTCTGGAATTTTGGAAATATCTGCATCTAAACCCACGCAAAGAAGTGAATTAATTTTTTTAGCTCTGGTGTTGTATTTATCGATTATCATCTTGGATAGTCTTTATGCTCCTCTAAAAATTTCTTTCCGTGACCGAGAGTTGTATTGATGGGCACTTTGGCTTTACATAGCGGGCAATCCTTTTCTTCATAAACATCCACATCAACAATGGTTAAATAATTAAAAGGCGCGCCAATAAAACTCGGATTTATATTCACTGGATCTTTATTTACTATTGCGCATGCGGCAATAACTTTTCCACCTTCTTTCTGGACACTTTTAATAACTTTTTTCACAGAACCCCCAGTTGTCACAGTATCCTCAACGACTAAAGCATTTTTACCTTTTACAAATTGCCCATAACCTCTGGTAAAAATCTGATCTTTATCTAGTTGTTTTTCTGTATAAACGCTCAGAATTTCCTTGTCTTTTAAAAGACCGAGGTGATATGCAGTCCATTGAGAAAGTATAATACCCCCCATAGATGGTCCAACGACAATATCAATTGGACTATCTTTGTATTTTTGCGCAATTATTTCTGCAATCCGAGAAATATATTTGATGTGAGGAAAAATATAATCCTTATTGACATAAAGTTTTGCGTGCTTGCCAGAAATATAAACGAAATGACTATCGCTGACTATCGCTTTGGTCTTTTTTAATATATCAACGACTTCCTCATTAGAAATATACATATCTTTATCTTATCTTAACCTTTCTTTTATATCTCTCGCAAGATACGGGTTCCACATGGTGCCAGTTGCGGACATTACAACATCCGCGCCAGCATCTCTGTATTCAAAGAAATCATCTGCTGTTGTCACTCCACCTACACCGATGATTGTATATTTATAACCAAGTTCTTCGCGCAATTTTTTCAGTCGCTTTACCATCTCAAGCCCAGCCCATTTCACAGAAGCACCGCATATGCCACTCTTTAGCCTTCCTTCTCCGGGTAAAACTTGTTTGCCTTCACTATCCACAACATCTGCCTGAATTGTGTTGATGGAAGCAAATCCCTCTACAATATTACCAAAACGCCCTACAAAATCATGGAGTAGCGCCTCGTCAGCAAAATAAGATGTCTTCAGAACCAAGGGAAAATCCCCAATTTCTTTTTTTATCGCGCGAACTATTTTCTCTACTTTAGATATATCATAACAAAGGAGTGAACTCGTACCCTCATTTGGACAACTCAAATTCGCTTCAATAAAAGCAACCCCTGTTTCTTTTAAAAGTTTGGCGCAGAGCACCCAGTCATTTATATAGTCTTCTTCCGAAAACCCCTCCCAGCGCGTACCTTCAAAACTTGCGGTAACTATTTGACCTCTGCCCGCATGCGCTACGGCAGATCTAATATCTTCTTGCCAGAAATTGGGGTCGCGAGAAGGATTCCCAAAAGAATTTGTAATTGAAATTGGTTCTTCAAAATTTTTCTTAGGATGTATGGCAGAATTAAGTTTTATATCGCCAACAATGTCTACGGGTAAAACGTTCGGCCAAGGATGGCACGCCCTTACCCTACTACGCACTGTCTTCTGCATCGGTATGTCAAAGCCTTTATCAAGAGCCGCTTTAATAAAATTACCATTTAGGAGCGGTCCCGCCGGTATACCAAGGGGTAAATAAACTTTATGGCCAAAAATTTCAAATTTTGGCTCGCCCTTATTCTCTATCACTTCCCCATTAGCAAAAGCGCCGAAGGGACCTTGCTGATAGTTCTCTTCATAAGTTTTGCTAGGATCGTAGAAAGGGGTTAGAAGCATGTTGGTATAATACCAAAAAATACTTGAAAAGAAACTAGTTAAATAGTTTATTGGGTTTCTACTCTGGTAGTTTTATTGTTCTTCTCTCTCTGCTGTACTGGGAAACCCTGTACCACCGCCTAATTTCCCTACTCCAGTTATATAGGCGTTTATTACACCATAAGCATTCTCAAACAAACGTTCATCGACATCATCACCGTACTCTGCTTTTAGCTCTTCCAAAAGCTTAGAGGTGTCTACTTCCCCTTTCTCCAGCAAGCTTTCTACAACTGCAATTTTATAAGTTAGGTCAAGAGTTGGTTCTAATTTTTGTCTTCTTTTATAATCTGCTAGCTTTATCGTTAAAGGAACTCTTTTGTCTTCGATCTTGATAATGACAGGGGTCTTTCCTTCTTTGCCCCTGGAAAGGGGTGGTGGTTCTACTACTTTTTTATTCTTGCGAAACATACGAAAGGGATTTAATTCCATATAGAGTATTGTACAAAAAAGACAAACGGCCTGTCAACGTTAGATAATTAACAACCCTCATTTCCTCGCTATAATAATAGTTTCCGCGACCCCGGAACCAAAGCTTTCAGCTTGGTACGGGGCAGGCGTTGTTCGGCGTTATTTACGAGTAGTTATTATTGTTTCGGCTACATTATTTGGTACTATATCGTACCTGAAAAATTCCATGGTGAAAGATGCGCGGCCTTCGGTCATCGAACGCAGCCCGGTCATGTAGCCAAACATTTCAGAAAGCGGAACGACAGCCCGAATGACCTTATTCATTCCCCTGTCTTCCATGCCTTCGATAAGAGCGCGTTTACTGGAGAGGTTGCCCGTAACATCTCCCATGAATTTCTCTGGAGTAACGACTTCTACCTTCATCATCGGCTCAAGAATAACTGGATTCGCCCGCTTACATGCATCTTGTATGGCCATAGAAGAAGCAATTTTGAAAGCCATTTCGTTCGAGTCAACTTCATGATAGGACCCGT
>JBBUFT010000056.1:0-4055 GCA_038078035.1 Patescibacteria group bacterium | reverse complement strand
AAGAAGGCAATGTCCGGATGTATTCATGCGGACCGACTGTATATGATTATGCCCACATAGGCAATTTAAGGGCTTTTGTTTTCGCAGATGTGCTGCAGAAGACATTGAAATATTACGGATATAAAATACATCGGGTAATGAATATCACCGACGTTGGACACCTATCAAGCGATGCGGATTTCGGAGAAGACAAAATGACCAAGGGACTTTTGCGGGAAGGAAAAGAACTGACACTTGAAAATATGCGCGGGCTTGCGGAATTTTATACGGAAAAATTCAAGGAGGACTTGCGAGCATTGAACATCGAAATACCGAAGGAACTTTATTATGCGAGTGATTTTGTAAAAGAAGATATTGATTTAATAAAAAAACTGGAAGAAAAAAAATACACATACAAAACAAGCAATGGGATTTATTTTGATATTTCTAAAATGCCAAACTATGGAATACTTTGGGGAGGAAAAACAACTCGAGATAAAAACCACGCTAGAATTGCTGAAAATAGAGAGAAAAAAAATCCGGAAGATTTTGCTCTTTGGAAATTCAATAAAGAATTAGGTTTTGAGTCAGCCTGGGGTAAGGGTTTCCCAGGTTGGCACATAGAGTGTTCAGCAATGAGCATGAAATTTCTTGGCGAGCAGTTTGATATTCACACAGGGGGCATTGACCTCATGCCCACGCACCACACCAATGAGATAGCTCAATCAGAGTGCGCAACCGGCAAGAAACCTTTTGTAAAATTTTGGATGCACAATGAATTTGTGGATTTCGGCGGCGCCAAAATGGCAAAATCAACGGGAGATTTCCTGAAATTAGGAAATATCGTAGAAAAAGGAATTAGCGCAACAGCCTACCGTTTTTGGCTTTTGATGTCTAGCTATCGCACCAAGGTTAATTTCAATTGGGAAGCCCTCTCAGGCGCAGAAATAGCCCTAAAACGGCTCTACGGGCTCTATAATGAGCTAGGTAAAGAGCTAGGAGCTATAAGCCCAGGATACCAAAAGAAGTTTAAAAGCTACCTGGAAGACGACCTGGACACGTCGAGAGCGTTAACGGTAATTTGGGATATTTTAAAAGATGAAAATATTTCCCCTGCCGACAAAAAAGCAACAATTTTGGACTTTGATAGGGTGCTTGGATTGGGATTGGAAAATTTAAAAGAGGAAAAAATTCCCAAAGAGGTGGCACGACTTGCCGAAGAACGGCAAGTCGCGCGAGAAGCTAAAGATTTCCAAAAGTCAGACGAAATACGAAAAAAAATAAATTCCTTGGGTTACGAAATTAAAGATACCGACCAGGGGCAGAAAATAAATAAAATTTAATTAGTTTTGAAAATTTTTGTCCTATATATGCAAAAAACTATTATAATATTTATCGCTATATTGTAAATGCCGAAAGAATAAATTGTAAAAATCCAATTTTTTATAATCAGCAAACCTAAAGTGTTGTTTAAAATACCTGCCAAATAAACGGTGGATGTTTCGGTTTCGGGAAATCTCCAGGATTTTATAATCGTCGGAATAGCCGCTAATCCATCGGAAAGTATGGCGAAAAGAATTGAAATTCCGAGATTGTGCGTGAATACATAAAACACTAAAGCTAATAAGGAAAATGCCCCGCAAATCATATCTAATTCATTTATTTTCCAAATGGAATTTTTTCTTAAGAGAGAAACTACTATCACCACCACGGGACCAAATCCAGCCATAAAAATAGGAAGCACGGAAAGACCCGCTCCGGCTTTAAGCTGGAAAAATACGGCGATGAGCGGGGCTAGCGCCCATAGAAACCAAGAAACTAAATTCGGCTTAGTGCTACCGTAAAATATATTCTTAAAATAGAAAAAATATGCAACCAAACTCACGAGCACTCCAAGATAAATAATTTTTTCTGGAAGCATCTTTTTTAGATCCCCTCTTTTTTGAGTTGTTCTATGAGCTCGCGTTCTTTGCGAGAAAGTTTGTTGGGAAGTTTTATATTGAGTTTGATCAGTAAATCTCCGCGTTTATTTTTGCCGATTGGCACGCCTTTACCGCGCACTCGAAGAACCTCGTTTATAGAGACACCTTCGGGAATGATAACTTCAATCTCACCATCGAGAGTCTCTATAGGATACTTGGTTCCCAAAAGCGCATCGGAGAGTTTTAAATTTAAATTCATAATTAAATCATGCCCATCGCGCTTAAACACACCATGCGGCGTTACATTTATTTTTATATAAAGGTCTCCAGTTGTTCCCTTTGATACTGCCTCCCCCATCCCCGTCATTCGAATCATCTCTCCGTCGCGGATGCCAGCTGGAACTAAAATTGAGATTTCTTCTTCACGGCGCATGACACCTTTCCCTTTGCACTTTTCACACAATTCCTTCGGCACTTCACCGGCACCCAAGCACTCTTCGCAAAGCTTTGTGCTGGAAATGGTACCGAGAAAAGATTTCTTAGTCTCATGTATTTTCCCCTGACCGTTGCATTTCTTACAGGTCATCATCCCTGACCCTGCTTTCGCGCCAGAACCATTACAGGTGAGACAGGAAGATGTTTTCGTAATTAAAATTTTTCTGCTTGTGCCAAAAATAGAATCCTGAAAAGAAATTTGCACTTCGGTCGAAATGTCTCGGCCTCTGCGCGCCTCCCCTCTTCTCCCGCCCATTCCACCTCCAAAGAAATCGCTAAAAATATCATTTAGATTGCCAAAATCAAATTCTGTACTGCCATTTTGAAAACCTCCAAAATCAAATCCCTCCCAGCCAGAGGCTGGTCCGCCTTTGGCGGAAAATCCTCCCATATTCTCGAATCCTGAACCAAATTGATCATATTTTGAACGTTTACTGTCATCAGAGAGCACTTGATATGCTTCGTTTACTTGCTTGAATTTTGCTTCATTGCCTTCTTTTTTGTCAGGGTGGTATTTATGCGCCAGCTTATAGAAGGCTTTTTTGATTTCCTCCTTGCTCGCTCCTTTATTTACTCCCAATATCTGATAATAGTCTTTTGACATAGAGGTATTATACTCGCAAACAACCCTTGGTCAAGCGCTCTCTTAAATCATGGGCTCAGCTTCTTGTGAAGCTTTCGCCTTTGGTTTTTCCGTCTCTCTGTTATCAATTTCTTCTTCACCCGCCTCTTCTTCTCCTTTTGTTTTCTTCTTACCTTTTCCTTCAATAATCGCTTTTTCTTCCGCGCTTCTTATAATCGTTGCTTCTTCTTCAGCGATCAGCTTGGCGGCGGCATCTTTGGCAATTGAATACTTGCGACGGGAAGCGACAATAATTTCGTCTTGAAAGGAGGGGTGAGTAGGCGGCAAAACACGCAAAGCTTCAGCCGAAAAAGGGTCATAAGACTCTCCGTCAATTGTCATTTTAATATAAAATTCCGTGACCGCCAGATTGATCATGTCTTTAACATCAAAAAGCGGAGCAAATTCTGGTTTCATTTTCACTGCGTCTTCGCCGCCGATGCGGAAAGTAATAATGCTCCCGCAGTTTCCGAGTACTGCCTGATGTACGCGAGTGATGATTTGGCCCACATATTGATGCGCCACGGTTAGATTCAATCCGTATTTTCGGGCTTCGGAGAGAATGTTTTCGAAGGTCTGAGTCACCACATTTTGAAACTCATCCACATACAGGTAGAAATCGGTTCGCGCGGACTCGGGGAGAGAAGCACGTTCCATGCCCGCCTGTTTTATTTTTGTTAAGAATATAGATCCGAGAAATGAAGAATTCTCTTCGCCCAGACGCCCCTTGGAAATGTTGATAAGCACTATTTTCTTTTCATTCATCAATTTCGAGATGTCAATCTTGTTTTCTTTCTGCCCGAAAATATTGCGCAGTAGCGGGTCTGAGAGAAATTGTCCGAGCTTGTTGACCAGCGGAATGATGGCATCAGTATCGAACTTCTCCGACCAATCGGCGAATTCGATAGCGAAGAATCTTTTTACCATGTCGTCCGTAATGTATTCCACCACCTTCTGTCGATAATTTCTATCAGTCAGCATAGAAATCATTCCGCGCATAGTGGCATGCGGATAGTCAAGTAGCGCCAAACAGGTAA
>JBBUFT010000055.1:0-8397 GCA_038078035.1 Patescibacteria group bacterium | reverse complement strand
CGAAAACTTCAGGATTTTTTAAGCTTCAAAAAATCCGTACCGGTAAAAACCTTTTCTTAATTTGCCTCTCTCAACCTTGCAATCTGGTAAATACTAAAGACAAGTGCTATCGCAGAAATCCATTGTAGCGGAGTTAATACTGTATGGTTAACAATAAAATCTAGTAAAATAGCAACAAAAGGAAACGCGAGTTCTAAAATAGTAGAAATGTGCACCGGGGTCCTGGCAAGCCCTTTATAGTAAATAAGCAAAGCCACCATGCCGGTAGAAATGGCAATAAGCGCTAGGAAACCAAATTGAGAAATTGTCGGCTTGGCGATATTTCCTAGATTATTGCGACCCCAGAAGAATAAAACTGGCAATGCAACGACCAGGGTAAATAAAAATCTATAAAAAGTGCTGACTTCTGCGCGAATACGTCCTAAAAGCATTTTAGAAAATGTCGTGGATGAACCCCAAGCAAATGCTGCGCCGAGAGCGTAGAGCGCGGCAATCACTGTCCCCTCGCCTGTAGCTAAATTAACATGTCCATTTGGAAAAGTCACAAAGTAAGCCGAAGCTATCGCCAGTAATGCCCATTTGATATATCTTCTATCCAATTTTTCTTTCAAAAAAATTCGAGCAGTGGATATAGCAAAAATCGGTTGTAATTTTTGCAGGAGAAATACAATAGAAATAGAAATGAAATGCACCTTGCCGAGCGCAGTCGTGAACCAGAGCGTTCCTAAAAGCCCGCTTAAAATCGCTATCAGAATGAGGAGCCACCATTCTCTTTTTCCCAATCTAGTTTCTCGAACATATTTGAAAACGAATGGAGACAAAATAATAAGCCCGATTAAATGCTCAAAGAAAATAATTGTAATCGGTGGAAGCGTGTAAAGATGCTGGCGAATTAAACCGTCAAAAGCCCAGAGGAGAGCCGCTACGATGATAAAAACGGGGCCGGTGTATGAATTTTTCATAAATTTATTTAATCAAACAAAGTTCAAGTGCGGCAAGCGCGGCTTCTCCGCCGACATGTATTCTTTCCTTCGCTTGTTTAATATTATTTACCGTAAGAACGCCAAAACCAACAGGAATGTCGTCTTCCAGCATCACTTCCAAAACTCCTTCCTGCGCCATTTTGCAAACATAATCAAAATGCGGGGTTTTTCCTTTAATAATACATCCTAAAGCAACCAAAAAATCATACTTTTTTGTCAATGCAAGTTTATGCAAAGCAAACGGCAATTCAACCGCTCCAGCCACATGTACTATTCTTATATTTTTTTCTACCATTCTACATTTTTTCAAAATCTGCAATGCGTCTTTCAAAAGTTTTTCCGTGATTTTATTGTTAAAACGAGATACAACTATACATCCTTTTAATTTAGATCCATTGAAATATTTAATTTGTTTATTTTTTATTTGCATGTGCATATTTAGCCAGTATGTCAAATTCCAAATTTAGAAAATCTCCTCTTTTTTTGTATTCAAAATTTGTGTGTTTCAGAGTGTATGGAATGATTTTTACAATAAAAGAATTGCGTAAAACTTTAGCTACCGTTAAACTTACGCCCTCTACCGCAATTGACCCTTTGTAAACTAAAAACTTTAAAAATTTTTCGGCAGGTATTGTTATTTCAAACACTTTTGAATTTCCTTCTTTTGTTATATTGAGAATCTTGCCCTTTCCGTCAACATGTCCAAGCACTATATGCCCGTTTAGCTTATCACTTAATTTCATCGACTGTTCTGTGTTGATTGTATCGTTTTTCTTCAAAAAACCTAAATTGGAAAGCTTTAAAGTCTCGGGCATGTATTCTAAAGAAAGATTTTTACCCGCCCTCTTGACTGTTGAGCACACACCGTTTACAGAAATGCTCTCCCCTGATTTTAATTTAAAAAAATTATTTTCAAGCTCCAAAGAAAGCCCGCCTTTTGCTGGTTTTACATTTTTCACTTTTGTAGTTCTAGAAATTATTCCTGTGAACATTGCTCTATGTCTTTTTTTATCTGCGCAATTAATTCTTTTTCGGTCCCGAACTTTTTATATTCTCTTAAAAATTTTTGGAGTTCAAGAGAAACTTCTTTTCCATATGCATCTCCATTGTACCCTATCAAATGCGCTTCTACTTTCTTTCCGGGGCCAATAACGATCCCTGCACGGTACCTGCCCTGTACCGAGCTTGCTCTGGTTCGGGGTTCTTTACCTTCGATTACCGCCACCCCTGCATATACTCCATCTGGAGGTAATTCCTTCGCCCCTGTTTCTAAATTTACAGTTGGAAATCCCAACTTTCTGCCGTATCCGTCGCCCCTTATAACTTTGCCGAAGATCGTGTGGTACATTTAAAAAACTACGGAGTAAGTCTATTCATGTCTCTGGGGAAAAGAATCGCCTCCTTTACATTTCCAAGACCAATTGTCTTCTCTACCAAGCGATCAATGCCAAAACCAAACCCTCCATGCGGAGGCAAACCAAATTTGAAAGCTTGTAAGTAATATTTATACCCGGGATGTTCTGGGTCAATCCCCGCTTTCTTCATTTGAAGGACAAGCTTATCGTAATGATGTTCCCGCATCGGACAGGTTGCAATCTCAAGCCCCCGAAAAAGAAGATCGGCCCAGCAGACGGTCGTAGGATCCTTCGGATTAACCATGTGATAAAATTTCATACTCTCTACCGGAAATTCGGTAACAAAAACAGCTTCGCATCCATTTTCTTTTTTTGAAAAATCGCAAATCCATTTTTCCTCCTCCGGACGCATATCTTTCTCGCCCACAGTATTTATGCCTGTCGCTTTAGTATACATCTCATGTATTGTTTTGAGGGAATATCTCGGGAAAGATGTCCTCAATACTAGTTCGGGAGCATTTAAACTTTTCAGTTCCTCGGCATGCTCTTCGTAAACTCTGTTTAAAATGTTGTAAAAAAGATTTTCTGTCATTTTTAGCACATCGTCGTGCGATTCAATAAAACCCATTTCAATATCAAGCATGGTGATTTCGCTCACATGCCTCGAAGTGGTGCTGGGTTCCGCGCGAAATGTTGGACCTATTTCAAACACTCGCTCAAAGGCGCCGACCATAATTTGTTTGTAAAACTGCGGACTCTGCGCTAGTGTTGCTTCCTTGCCGAAATAATCAAACTTGAAAACTTCTGCCCCGCCCTCTGTCGCGCCGGCAAGAATTTTCGGCGTTTGAATTTCCACAAATTCATTTTGGTTTAAAAATTCTCTGATATAGCGATTCATCTCGCTTCGAATCTTAAATACTTTTCCCTCATTTATATTTCGCACCCCCACAACTCGATATTCAAAGAGCGTATCCAGGTTTTCAGATTTATGACTCAGTGGTTTATCTATTTCTATCGGAGAAACTTCTATTACGGGCAATATCACTGTAATTTTCGGATTATGAATTTCTATCCCTTCCGGAGCTCGTTCCTCAGCCACTACCGTGCCCACAATTTCTAAAACCGTGCCCAACTGCAGTCCCTCCAATTTCTGCGCCTCTTCTTTGTCTTCAATCAAAACCTGTGTAACCCCGCCACGATCGCGCAACAAAATAAAAACAAGTCCACCTAATAAGCGTTTCTTGTGAAGCCATCCCTGCAGTAAAACCTCCTTGCCAACATAGTTTTTTATTTCTCTGGACAATATTCTATCTTTCATAATTTTTCATAAACATTAACTCCGACTTTCTCTCTCACTTCGTCCATTTTTGCAGATGCGACTTTTTTTGCTCTTTCTCCCCCCTCTTTTAGAATTGCCAGAGCTTTCGGAATATCTTTGGCAAATTCTTTTCGCCTTTCACGAAGAGGCGCAATAAATTTCTCCAAATCTTCTATCAACAACTCTTTGAGTTCTTTGTATTTACCTTTTTTGCTTTCATAGATGGGGTCAAGTTCGGAAGCGGGGCGGAGTAGGCTGTGTATGGCGTAGACATTTTTCGGCTTACCTTCTCCTTTGCCCTCCCCCGAGTCTGTAACGATGCTCATTACGCATTTTTTTATCTCTTCATACTCGGCAAAAAGTGGAATAGTATTATCGTAGCTTTTGGACATCTTGCACCCGTCTAATCCGGGAACCACGGGGATTTCTGCAATTTTTGATTGAGGCAAAGAAAATGTTTCTCCGAACTTGTTGTTGAATTTCTCAGCTGTATCTCGGGCAATTTCTACATGCTGTTCTTGATCTCTGCCTGTGGGTACAATATCTGTGTTGTAAAGCAAAATATCCGCCGCCATGAGCATTGGATAATTAAACAGGCCAACATTAACCTCCTTGCCTTTTGCCTTCGCATCCTTATAAGCATGCGCTCGTTCAAGGTAAGGCATTGTTGTTATGGTTTCAAAAATCCATGCGAGTTCTGTGTGCTCTGACACATCAGACTGTTTGAATATAATAGACTTTTTAGGATCAAGACCAATTGCTAGATAATCGATGACTATATTTATTATATTATCTTTTAGTGTTTTCTTATCTTTAAATGAATTCAGCGCATGATAATCAGCAATAAAAAAATAAGTATGATACTCGTTCTGATACTCCACGATCCTTTTCATAAGTCCGAAATAGTTCCCAATATGGGGCTTCCCCGAAGGCTGAATACCTGATAATAAAACCTTTTTTGACATGTAAATATAATATCATGTTTCTCCACATTTTAATAACAGTCTTATGCATTTTTAGGCTTTGACAATTTCCCTGCTGTGCTAGAATGGCTCTAATGGCAAAAATAATAAAAAGAAACCCCAAAAATAATCTGCGCATTCCACCCCAGAGCATAGAATCCGAACAGGCTGTGTTGGGCTCGATCATGCTTCGCAAGGATGCAATGCATGAAGTAGAAGACATGGTAAGCTCTGACTCTTTTTATGTTGAAAAGCATAAAATTATTTTCCGGGCAATGCTTGATCTCTCGGTGAAGAATGAGCCGATAGATATGCTTTCACTTTCCACGAAACTTGCTGAAAAAAAGTCTCTTGAGCAGATTGGAGGCAATAAATATCTCGCGGAAATAGTAAATACCGTGCCCTCGAGCACCAACGTTAAACATTACGCTGATATTGTGCAGAAAAAATACGTCCTCCGAAGCTTAATAGAAGCGGCAGACTATGTTTCCGAACTCGCTTTCGAAGAGGGCGATGACCATATGGACGACATCTTAGATATGGCAGAAAAGAAAATCTTCAGCGTAGTTTCGTCTCCGAAAAATCAGAAATTTATAAACCTAAAGGATGCCCTGCCTGAGGCGTGGGAGCGTCTGGAGAAATTGCACGAACACAAGGGAATGTTGCGCGGGCTTCCGACCGGTTTCCGAGATTTAGATACTATGCTTTCGGGTTTGCAAAAATCCGATTTAATTATAATTGCGGCAAGACCGTCTATGGGTAAAACCACCCTTGCTTTGGATATTGCGCGCATGACATCAATAATTCATGAAAAGTCAGTGGTAATATTTTCTCTAGAAATGTCTTCACAGCAATTAGTGGACAGAATGCTCTCCGCTGAAAGCCGGGTCAATGCCTGGAATTTGCGTACTGGACGCCTGTCTTCTGATAGAGAGTTCTCCCATCTCCGAGATTCGCTGGATAAGCTGGCAAAAGCCCAGATCTATATCGACGATCAGCCAGGCAATTCAATAGTCAGAATGAAGGCACTTTCGAGAAGACTAAAAGCTGAAAAAGGTCTTGATCTAATTGTTGTGGATTACTTGCAGTTAATGACAACTTCCAAAAATTACGATTCGATGGTCAATCAAGTGACAGAAATTTCTCGCTCACTAAAAAGCCTAGCAAAGGAGCTCAATGTGCCGGTACTCGCGCTCTCTCAGCTTTCTCGCGCGGTAGAATCGCGTGGCGGTAAGCCACGCCTCTCTGACCTGCGTGACTCCGGGTCCATCGAACAAGACGCAGACGTTGTAATGTTTATCCACCGAGACGATAAAGGAAAGGATGAATCCGAAAAAACAAATATCGCTGAAATTTTAATCGAAAAACACCGAAACGGTCCGGTGGGAAAAGTTGAACTTTATTTTGATGAAAAAACCACTACATTTATAAACCTCGAAAAAAGTAATATCAGCGAGTTCGCTCCATCAAAAACAAAGGGAAGCCTGGATGAATTCTAAATAAATGGATCCCGTTAGAGATTATAAAGTTTATAAACAGAATTAATATGTTATTATAACTCTGTGTCTAAAATTCTTATTAGAAGTAATATAACTACGGAAATGCAAAGCATTTCCTATCTCTAACGGGATGGATATTATAGATAAATTAGCAGAAATTTTTAAAGAATTTCCAGGAATTGGAGAGCGCCAAGCAAGGCGATTTGTTTATTTTCTGATGTCTAAAAACGGAAGTTATGCCGAAAATTTGGCTATTTTGATAAAAGACTTAAAAAAGGAAGTGGCGCAATGCAAAGAATGTTTTAGATTTTTTATCATAAAAAATGGCAAAAACCCCGCCAGTGGCGGGGGAAGTAAAACATGTGAAATTTGCGACAACACGAACACAGACCCTTCTGTTTTGATGGTTGTTGAAAAGGATTCTGATTTAGAATCTGTCAAGAAAAGCAGAGTCTATAATGGCAGATATTTTATTCTGGGCGGACTTGTGCCGATAGTTGAAAAAAATACAAAAAATAAAATTAGAATTGAAGAATTAAAACAGAAAATATCCGCCGAAGGCAAGCTTCAGGAAATAATTCTTGCTTTTTCTGTTAGTCCACAGGGCAACCATACGGACTCTTATGTTAGAGAACAGATAAAAAACATCGCGGATAAACAAAACATCAAAATCTCCTCCTTGGGCAAAGGTCTCTCCACCGGAACCGAGCTTGAATATTCAGACAATGACACCCTGAAAAATGCCCTAAAAAATAGACAATAGGGAAAATTAGTATTTTTATTTTATGGAAGTTATTTTAATTTTAAAAAACGGCTGGCGGTGGCCGTTTCGGCGCAAATAGCGAGACTTTTGCTTGTATTTTACGACTAGAATTTTGCGAGCGCGACCAATTTCCGTAATTTCCGCATCCACTTTTGCGCCTGTTATATGGGGCGCGCCGATAGTGCTATTCTTGCCGTCGTCTAGAAGTAAAACTTTATCAAAAACAAGTTTGTCTCCCTTTTTGTACTCCCCTTTACTGCCCCCTTTGATCTTTTCAATAGAAAGAAAGCCTCCCTCAGAGACTTTGTATTGCTTCCCGCCCGTTTGTATTACCGCGAATTCCATGTTTTGATATTAGCTTAAATTATGCTACAATGCAAGGCATGCAAACAAAAATTATTGAAAGATACTTTTTCTTTGGACTTTTATTAGCAACTTTTGTTTTTAGTTTTCTAATTTTTCGTCCGTTCTGGGTGGTACTTGTTCTCGGAATTTCTTTTTCAATAGTTTTATATCCTATCTATAAATGGCTAAATACAAAGCATCTGCCAAGTTCCCTATCCGCTTTTTTGACCGTAATTCTTTTTACTTTGGTTCTTTGCGGACCGCTCCTGGGCATCGGCACGATAGTCTTCAATCAAAGTCAGAATGTTTACCAAGTGGTTACAGACAACGGAAATATTGGGCAATTACTTAATTCGATAAATCGTACTGTGAACAAAATACTACCTGACAGTATTGTTTTTGATGTAAAGGATAAATTAACAGACCTTGTTTCGTATGTATCGGACAATATCGCGAATATTTTCAGCACCACCATTTCCGCTTTTTTCTCATTTATTTTAATGCTTTTGATTATTTTTTATTTTTTGAAAGATGGAGAGAGGTGGAAAAAATCTTTGGTTACGCTAAGTCCGCTCGAAGATAAAGACGATGAAAAAATACTGGACAGATTGGCACTCTCTGTAAATGCCATAATAAAAGGATATCTTTTCATCGCCCTCGTTCAAGGAGTACTGATGGGATTCGGACTTTGGCTTTTCGGTGTTCCCAATCCGGCACTTTGGGGCGTAGTAGCCGCTGTAACTTCTCTCTTGCCGACGGTTGGAACTGCGCTTGTTTCAGTACCGGCAATTATTTTTCTCTTTGCCATCGGCAATAATTCATCAGCCATCGGTCTTTTGATTTGGGCAGTAATTGTCGTTGGATTGATTGATAATTTTTTGAGTCCGTTTATTATCAGTAAGCAAACAAATATCTCTCCCCTTTTAATATTATTTTCAGTACTTGGCGGAATCTCGTTCTTGGGTCCGGTCGGCATCCTGATCGGACCACTGGCGGTAAGTTTGTTTTATACTTTGATTTCAATTTACAGAAGTGAATTCAACCGAAATACGCAAAATGCAACTGTATAACACACTGACACGAAAAAAGGAAAAATTCATACCTATCGAAGAAGGCAATGTTCGGATGTATTCATGCGGACCAACTGTATACGATTATGCCCACATTGGCAA
>JBBUFT010000054.1:0-2522 GCA_038078035.1 Patescibacteria group bacterium | reverse complement strand
AGCAGATCCCTTTTAAGGATAAGGTCGTTGGTTCGATCCCAACCGGGCGCACAAGCGAAAAAATTTAAACTGCTTTAGATTTTTTCCAGCTTGTGCGAGACAGAGACATGTTTTGCTAGAAAGCAAAACGGTCGAGTCAGGGTCGTGAAAATTTTATAGCGACTAAATTTTCGTGTTAAGGTGTACCTATGTCCGAGAAGCATAAGAGTATTTTTAAATTACATAGCCCATGGAAACCAGCAGGGGACCAGCCTGCGGCTATTTCGAAACTTTTGAGTGGGTTGAAGAAAGGAATGCAAAAGCAAACCCTGCTTGGGGCGACTGGCACAGGTAAGACTTTCACGATGGCAAATGTGATAGCGGAGTACAATAAGCCGACATTGATTATAGCGCATAATAAAACTCTGGCGGCACAGCTGGCTCAGGAATTCAGAGAATTTTTCCCCGATGCGGCGGTGCACTATTTTGTTTCATATTACGACTATTACCAGCCGGAAGCCTATATGCCCGCTTCAGATACTTATATCGAAAAAGACGCGCAGATAAATAAAGAAATAGATCGTCTTCGCCATGCTTCTACACAAGCGTTACTTACCAGGCGCGATGTTATTATTGTCGCTTCCGTGTCTTGCATTTATGGTTTAGGCTCCCCAGAAGAATATGAAAAGGTTAATTTGAAAATTAAACTTGGCATGAAGATGGAGAGGCTAACTCTGATGAAACGCCTGATTGAAATCCATTTTGAACGCACAAATGCCGATCTTACCCCGGGAACTTTCCGCTCCATCGGCTCTCGAGTGGAATTTATGCCAGTGTCAGAGACAATAATGTACCAGATTGAAATGAATGGCGGAGTCGTTTCAAAAATAACTAAAATCGATCCGATTTCTTCTCACATAATAAAAGAGGAAAAACACCCGCACCAAGACAAGGCAGGCCTTTTTATTTTTCCAGCCAAGCATTTCATTACTGAAGATACGAAAAAGAACAAAGCATTGGTTGAAATTAAAAAGGAACTCATCTTGCAATTAAAGAAGTTTAAAAAAGAAGGCAAGTTGCTTGAGGCAGAACGTATAAAGCGCAGGACTAATTACGACCTCGCTATGATAAAGGAAGTTGGTTACTGTAGCGGCATTGAAAATTATTCGCGACATTTATCGGGCAAACAAGAAGGCGAACCGCCAGAAACTTTGCTCTCATATTTCCCTCATACTGAAGATGGTGAACCCGATTTTCTTACTATTATCGATGAATCGCATGTAACTCTCCCTCAACTAGAGGGCATGTATGCGGGCGATGCCTCACGCAAAAAAACCCTTGTAGAATACGGTTTTCGTCTGCCTTCCGCCAGAGATAATAGACCTCTAAAGTACGAGGAATTTCAAAAGCGCATCAGTCAAGTTGTTTATACCTCTGCCACTCCAAGCGGAGAAGAGCGCAGTCGAAGCGAACAAATAGTAGAGCAAATAATTCGTCCAACAGGACTTGTTGACCCAGAAACAATAGTTCGACCAGTCTCTGCTAGTTCGGAGAACGACCAGTCTTTTGTGAATGGTCTGGCTGGGATAGGGGACCCAGAGAACCGAGGACCTGAACAAAAGACGGATCGTTCGCTAAGTAAAAATACATACCCTGGACAGATACAGGACTTTATGAATGAAACGGAGAAAACAATTAAAAAAGGTTTTCGAGTTTTAGCCACGACGCTTACAAAAAAAATGGCAGAAGATTTGTCTCTTTATCTAAAAGAGAAGAAAATAAAATCAGAATACTTACATAGCGATATAAAAACCCTGGAAAGAATTCAAATACTCTCCAAATTCCGCAAGGGCGATTTTGATGTTTTAGTTGGGGTGAACTTACTGCGCGAGGGGCTTGATTTACCCGAAGTATCGCTCATCGGAATTTTAGATGCCGATAAAGAGGGGTTCCTCCGCTCAGAAACATCTTTGATTCAAACCATTGGTCGTGCCGCGCGCAATAGCGAGGGGAAAGTCATTCTTTATGCTGATGTTATTACCGGCTCGATGGAGAAAGCGCTTGCCGAGACCGCTCGCCGTCGGGATATTCAGCTTGCTTACAATAAAAAACACGGCATTACACCAAAAACCATCACGAAGCACATTAGAGATATTACCGAAGAATTAGAAAGTAAACACGGAAAAGCCGTGAATGCAGAATTAAGGCTTGATCTGGAAATATTTCGCAGGGCTTACAAAAAAGAACTGGCTAAACCATTCAAACCCGAAGATTTAGGCGGGTCGCATTTTTCTGACCAAGAAATAGAAGCGCTGACCTATGAGAAAATAATAAAAGTAAAAGAAAAAGAAATGAATCAAGCCGTGAAAGAACTGGATTTTGAAACAGCGGCAATACTTCGCGATGAAATCGGAGTTCTATCTAAAAAAACTCTTATGGCACCGGCAAAGAAACAAAAAATGTAGTTCCTTGATTTTCCTTTGACTCGAACCATATTTTTCCGCCATGTTGTTCGATGATATTCTTGCTTACATATAATCCGA
>JBBUFT010000053.1:0-1280 GCA_038078035.1 Patescibacteria group bacterium | reverse complement strand
CCCTCTCGGTCGAGATATCTGGTGGAATTTTGTAAAGAAAAATTGGAAAATGTTAATGTCGCGCTATGGAGGTGGTGGATTTACTTTAGCGCGATTGGTAAAAGCAATATCTGATAGTGCTGAAGATCGTCATTTAAAATCTTTCAAAAAATTCTTTAAAACACACGACGCCCCCGGCGCCAAACGCGCAGTAGAGCAAGTCATCGAACGCCTGGAGAGCAATATAGCCTGGCTAAAGAGAGATGGAAAAGAAATAGAGAAATTCTTGAGAGATAAATAATTTACCTCCACTCGAATCCCCTGCTGAAGTGACCCCACAGGGATGTATCGGCAAATTTTACTTTGTTTAGTTTTAAATATTCGCGGATTCCTTTCGGACTCAAGTCATAGCCCGTAATTTTTTCTTCTTTGCCATCCCCACCGTTCTGGCCGGGGTAAATAATCACAGCCACAGCCATTACTGGATCGCTCTTGCCTATCGCATAGGCAAGTTTTGTGTAAACTTCTTTCGCGCCCCGACTCTCTAAGAGCTCTACCGCAATTCGGCGAGCCATATACGCCCCAGACCTGTCCACCTTTGTATAATCCTTGCCAGAAAAAGAACCCCCGCCAATCGGTATTTCCGGACCATAATTGTCTATAACCAATTTTCTTCCAGACAAGCCTGTATCTGAATCAAATCCACCCATCGTCCATTCGCCGGCGGGATTTATTAAATATTCCTTTGCCTGTATTAAACTTTTTACCAATTTTAAAAGTTCATTATTTTTTGTATTCTGAAAACTAGCAACGACAGTCATTACTACTCCATCTTCTATTGTCACCTGCACCTTCCCATCAAATGGATACACTGCAAAAATATTTTTGCAAAGATCTCGCGCAAGAATATATTCAAGCGGTAAATATTCTGGAGTTTCACTCGTCGCATATCCTTTCATAATTCCTTGATCTCCCGCGCCTCCAGCATCGACTCCTCTCGCGATTTCCGGACTTTGCGCCACAATATTAGAAATTACCCGCCCCCCTTCAAAGTTCGAGCAGGCTTTTTTAACAATTGCTTCGATATCTAGAGTAACTTTGCTCGTTACTTCTCCGTTTATAGTAATTAAATTATGCCCGCCCATCACCTCGACTGCCACTCGGCTTCCAGGATCGCCATCAAGGTATGCATCTAAAATACTGTCTGCGATGAAATCACATATTTTATCTGGATGTTTAGGACTCACGAATTCGGCTGTTTTGATTGACATTATTTTAACGAAAAAACCTGCCAACGCAGG
>JBBUFT010000052.1:1192-7159 GCA_038078035.1 Patescibacteria group bacterium | reverse complement strand
TTAGATATTCTTCTTTTTCTTTTTGACAAGCCTTCAAATCAGCCCTGAATTTCTTCAAAGTTTTCTTTAAATCTTCTTCGCCGTCCTCATTGAATTCAAATTCGACAATTTCTTCTTCGGGTTCTGTGAAGGTTTCATCCAGCTTTTTTTGTTCTTCGTCGGACATATTCGCATTCTAGCATAAAAATAAAAAAAGTTCAGGTATATCTTTTGAAGGGGTTTTGAGCTCGACGGAGCGAAAACTTCAGGATTTTTTAAGCTTCAAAAAATCCGTACCGGAAAAAGATTATGCCTGAACTTTTTAAACTAACGTTTCGACCATTGAGGAGCCTTTCTTGCTTTTTTCAGACCGAATTTACGACGTTCTTTGGCTCTCGGATCTCGTTTTAAATATCCTAAACTTTTTAAATCTTTGCGAAGTTCTAAATTATAAATTACTAGAGCCCTAGAGAGTCCGTGGCGTATAGCTTCTGCTTGAGAATGCGCCCCCCCACCCAGAACATGCACCTCCACATTCCATTTAACATCGACTTTGCCTTTACCCAAGCCCTTGACGATAGGATCTAGAATCAAATGGCGCTCTTCTTCTGTTTTAAAGTATTCTTTCGCATCTCTTCCATTAACAACAAAATTCGTTTTACTTGACTCTCTGATGCGCACTCTGGCGGTTGAGGTCTTGCGTCTTCCCACGGCTTCTATATAATCGACAGGTTTTGGTTTTGTTTTGTTGTTTGTCATAACATTTTTAATCTTCAATTTTTAAATTTTTCATCATTTTTCTTCGTAATTTATTCCCTGGAAGCATCTGATACACCGCAAGTTTGATCAATTCTTTCAAACCAACAGTTTTCACTGTATGACTACCTGTCAAAATACGAAGCCCGCCTGGAATTCCTGAATATCTGGTATGATAAATTTCTTCCAACTTTTTTGGGGTAATGCGAAGCTTCGATGCATTTACAACTTTCACAGGCATACCTGAATAAACATTGCGTTCGAAACTTGTCCTTGTCTTACCCATCAAAAACACAGCGGTTTCGCTTGCTACTCTACCCAGGGTTCTTCCCTGAGCATTTATTAATTTTTCGCTGATTGTCTTCTTTATATTCTTCATATAAGTTCTATAATAGCCATGGGCGCTCCATCTGCCGTCCTTGTTCCTAATTTTAAAATTCTAGTATATCCCCCTTTTTTATCAGCATATTTTGGCGCTAAACTATCGAAAAGTTTTTTAACTTCGCGACTGCGACCCCCAAGCTTGGAAATTATTAATCGGCGAGTAGCTAAATCTCCTTTTTTCGCGCGAGTTATTAGCTTCTCTATGAAAGGTCGAATCTCTCGCGCCTTTGGCAGGGTTGTTTTCATTCTTTCACGCATGATCAAGTTGCAGGCTAAAGAATTAATCAGCGCTATCCTTACTTTCCTAACTCTGCCAAATTTTCTTTTATTATTACTGTGTCTCATATTATTCTTTCAAGTTGAGTCCGAATTTGCTAAGCGCTTTTTTAATCTCTGAAATTCCCTTTTCGCCAATGCCTTCGACTTCAAGCAGGTCTTCTCTCTTTTTCCTTGCCAGACCCCCTAGGGTTCGGATATTCGCGCCAGTTAGAGCATTTAAGGTTCTTGTGGAAAAGTCCAAACTGTCTATTCTGGTCTTTAGGATATCAGAAAAATCATTTGCCCCTTGTTCTTTATCTTTTTCTTCCATCACCCCCTTCTTTTTTTCTCTGCCAGCCTCTAGATTGTTTTCTTTTTCTTCTGGTTCCTTGAAGTCAACAATGGCTTTCAGCTGATTGATCATGATTTCGATAGATTGCGAAAGGGCTTCACGGGGAGAAAGCGTTCCGTCAGTTTCAATCAAAATTCGAAGGCGATTGTGGTTGGTTTTGTCCCCGACACGCATATTCTCCACTTCATAAGAAACTCGACGAATCGGAGTAAAAATCGCATCAACGGCGATCGTGCCGATATCAACTTTTTCCTTTTGAAAAACCTCTTTAGGAATGAACCCCAATCCTTTTTCAACTCTCATTTCAATATTTAAATTCACTTTGCCTGTAACAGAAACGATATGCAAATCCCCATTTAAAATTTCTACCTGTCCGCCAGTTTTGATATCACTCGCCGTAACTTCCTTGGGACCCTTGATGGAGAGGCTGACTACTTGAGGCTCGTCAGAGAGCATTTTGAAACGAGTTTTCTTTAAATTTAAAATCATGACTATCACATCTTCCTTGATGCCATCCATGGTTTGAAATTCATGCGAAACACCATCTATTTTAATAGATGTAACGCTCGCGCCCGGAAGAGATGAAAGGATAATTCTGCGCAGACTATTACCCAAGGTATGACCATACCCAGGATACAAACCATCTATTTCAAATACTCCCTTGTTTCCGTCCTCTTGCACGACATGAGGCTTGGAAGGCATAACGATTTTATATTCAAGCATAATTATTTCTACAAAATTAATAAAATTTAACGACTATAAAATTCAAGAACAGCATTTAGGTCAAGAAAACTTTCTGCGTTTTTGGGTTTAGCTAAAACTTTCCCTTCCATACTATTTAAATCGAACGTGACCCATCCTGGGGGGTTGTAGTCTTTAAGCCTATCCCCAATGTTACTGAAAATTTTCTTACTCTTTGATCCTTCGCGAATTTTTATAATATCTCCAGGCTTTAATTCATACGATGGAATAGTGACTTTTTTATCATTAACTATAAAATGCCCGTGAGAAACCATTTGTCTGGTAAAACGTCTGCTACCTCCGAGGCCCATCCTGTATATGACATTATCAAGACGAGATTCAAGTTCTTCGTAAAACTTTTCTGCGGCTCCGGAACCCTTAGTATGAGTTGCTTTTTTAACATAATTTGAAAGCTGACGTTCAGATATACCATATGAAAAACGTATTTTTTGCTTCTCTACAAGCTGTGTTCCATATTCGGAAAGGGCTTTCGGGCGACGCGCGCCAAGTAAACCGCCCTTGCCGCTTGTAATTGCAAATTTAGAAGTTTGGCATTTGTCATACACTCCGGGACCCAGTCTTCTGCAAATTTTAAATTTTGGTTTGGATATCATGGTTAAGTTATGAAGTTAAAAGTCGTAAAATTCATAAATTTAAACTCTTCGTGGCTTTTTTGCTTTCGGACCATTGTGAGGAACTGGCGTTGCATCTTGGATAGAAGTAATTTCAATTCTATGCGCCATAAACGCCCTTATGGCAGGCTCGCGACCAGACCCAACTCCCAAGACCACCACATCTGCATCTTTCACTCCGAGCGCTGCCACTTTGCCGCCGATTACATCACCTACTTTTGAAGCCGCGAAGGGAGTTCCTTTCTTCGCTCCCCGAAAACCGAGAGTGCCAGCGCTAGACCAGAATAATGTATTGCCTATTTTGTCGGAAAAAAGAACCTTGGTATTGTTAAATGTAGCATCGATATGCAAGACACCGGAAGTTATTTTCTTTTTGGGGACTTTAGGGGACTTTTTTGTCTCCTCCGCCCCCCCTTCGGTTTTATTTTTTAGTTCTTTTTCTTCCTCCCCGCTTATTTTTGTTGTAATTTTTGTCTTTCCCATTTTAATATAAATTACGTCTTAGTTTCTTTACGTCTTCCTGATGCCATTGTCTTACGAACATTGCCCCTAACCGTTCTAGAGTTTGTTTTTGTTCGCTGACCCCGAACTGGCAACCTCTTCATATGGCGAATACCTCGATAACTTTTAATATCTCTTAGTCTTTTAATGTTTGCTTCTATTTCTCTTTTTAAATTTCCTTCTATTAAAATTTTTTCGATTAGGACACGGATTTTATTCTCATCATCAGCTGTTAAATCTTTTGCGCGTGCGCCACGATTGATGCCAGCTTGATCTAAAATTTTTCTAGCTCTTGGGATACCAATACCGTATAGGCAAGTTAAGCCAATTTCGAGTCTTTTTTCATTTGGTACTGTAATTCCAAGAATTCTCATAGATTACTGCTTTTGTTTATGTTTGGGGTTAGAACAAATTATTCGCAAATGTCTGGCTCTCCTGACTATCTTGCAATTATCACAAATTTTCCTTACCGCTGATTTTATTTTCATGGTTCGATTTTACTCACCATGACCCTGAGTTTTATCGAAGGGTCATAAAATATTTTCTAAATGAATCCTACGCAAAAAAGAAAAACAAGGAAAATACCCTTATTTTTCAATGCCTTTAATTTTTAAAAACCGGAATTAAGCCGCAAACCACATCATACACTATCATCTCATAAATTACAACCCCTTACAGCCTTTTGACTATCCTTCCCTTTCCTCCATAAGGATCAAGCACTACTTCGACCCCGTCTCCAATCAGAACTTTGATCCGATGCATACGCATTTTCCCCGATAAATATGCTAAGATTTCTTCTTGATTCTCTTCATTATTTTCCATTTTAACTCTAAATAAAGTAGAAGGTAACGCTTCGGTAACAACTCCCCTCATAGTTACCATTTTTTCATCTTTTGGATCACTCATGTATATAGAATAATTATATTAAAACACAAAATTAAAGTCAAGAGATGTTTCAGAGAAAAAAGGGCTCATTGCGGATAATTCACCAGTATTTCTATATTTTCTGGTTTATCCGGAATAGACCTCTTCCAAATTGGACTAAGCGACAATTTAGCAGAACTAATATTGGGATATTGCAATAATACTTGGTTAAAATCTTTTTTAGATATCTTTAATAAATCAGCTCGGAGTTTATCGACATCTAATTTCCAGACGATTTTCGTAGCGCCTGATAAATTAAAGTTTATAGCTTTCAAACCACTAAAATTTGAAAGACCGACTGGAGAAGAAAGAGAAAAAATCAAATCTCGAATATTTAACACAAAAACTTCACTTCCGTCATATTTTTCAATTGCGTCTTCCGCTATTTTTTTTGTTAATTGTTTTTCTTCAAAAAGAATACCGTATAGCGTGCCTTTCTGTTTTATCGGAAATGTATCGCTCGGAGATAGAAACTCTGTATCCTCTATGTCTTCCATGTCTAGAGAAATCGCATCTTTGAACAAAATAAACCCGCTTGGAATCTGCTCCGTTGCCTCCTTTGAAAGTTTCTCTTTTAAAGCGCTTTGGAGCTCGTTTATTGCGTTTATTTTATCTTCTTTTGAAACAATGTGCGACTTCCCTTTAAAGCCACCAGTTATGTCGCCCTTGGACCTAGCATAAAATTTAGAATATTTCGGACTTCCTTTGAAACCAAGAATTGTAAAATCAAGCGGCGGGCTATTGTATGCTTCGCCCCCTTCTGCGGCATAAATTTTTACTTCAATTGATCCCGGGGTGCCATTTTTGATCATTCCTGGAACAACTATTTTTTTCTCAGTTTTGTAAATTTTGCTATTTGAACCTTCCAATCTTGTGTCTATATCAAGTGTCTGGGAAGCCGAGCTATAGTTATTGTAAATTACAACTGTGCCACGAGCTTTCTCTGAAACTTCTTTCTCTTCTATGGCTCTGACCATTTTTGTTTCTTCGCCTGAAATCACAACCAAATCAAAAGATAAGTCGCTAGTATTTCCCTTAAGGCTTGCGGATAAATTTTCATTTAAGGCAACATCTCTTATCTTGGGATTTATTGCAATCTCCGCTTTCGAAAACAAATAGGAAAGGGCAAAAATAAAAAATATTACGGCAATGAATGCCACGAACCAAAGAGTGTGGCGAGATTTGGGAACATTCGGATCAGATTCTGCTTCTATCGTTGCGGGTTGTTGTTTTATTATGATATTATTTTCCTTTCTTTTGGTATGGTTTATTTTCACCATATCCTGGAATAAATTTTTTGGCATAATTTTTTTAAACCCGCTTTGCCCCGTCTAGCGGGATGAAGCGGAATTGATTAAAAAACGATTAATATAAACAGAATCGGTAATAATAAACGGGTCACGAATTGCATTTTTCTCAAATACCGCAGTGCCGTGCAAT
>JBBUFT010000052.1:0-1092 GCA_038078035.1 Patescibacteria group bacterium | reverse complement strand
AATAATAAACGGGTCACGAATTGCATTTTTCTCAAATACCGCAGTGCCGTGCAATGTTTCTGTATCTAAGAAAATAATCTCAAACTTTGATTCTGTCAGGGTATATTGATTAAATTGTTCGGTCTTGATTATTTTACCAAAAAAATCTGCAAAACCCATTTCTGTGGATAAAAAAATGGTAGCGGGAATAGAAATATCCATAGAAATATTAGACAAAGCTTCTTGAAACTTCTTTAACCATTCCATTTTTAATTTTTCTATAATTGGGTTAAGTTTTTTCTCCGTAGGTGCATCTCCATGCTCAGCTTTTAATAAAGATAGGAGTGATTCGGCTTCGCCAAGCGTAGAATCCAGGGCAGATGCAACTCCGCGTATAATAAAATTTTGACCCATGGGAAAAGAAGTCGATTCGCGCAATACACTTTTCTTTATCATGGAAATATCCGTCACTTCTCCCCCAATGTCAATCAAAAGAAAATTCTCTTGAGTTGTATACATATCGCGCACTACGGCAAAAGAAGACATTACAGAAGAAATAAATTTAATATTTCCGGAGTGAAAGTATCTTTTAATTGTTTCTTCTATCTTGGATAAGACTTGCTCGGGACTCATGGAAATAAAAACGGTTATTTCGAGCTCTTTTGATTTTTGGTCTAAGGGATTCACTGTTTCATAACCATTCAACATTGTTTTAATATTTTTCAATTCAATCAATCTAATTTTATTTCCTGTTTCTGTATATTTCGCTAAATGTTCTTCTTCAAAAAGATTTATCTCTTTTTTAATTAAATCGTCAATAAGTTTAGTGGTAACCGTAAAAGATGTATCTTTTTTAAGATTTATTATTCGTGTTTGAGAAACAAACCAAGGGGATGAGAGAACGCAAAAAATCTGCTCTGGCGCGCCAATACCCATCTTTGACATTTTACCAGCAATGACATTAAGAGGTTTCAAAATTGAAAGTACAAATCGATTAATGTCAATCGTCCTTTTAAAGATTATCGGCTCACGTAAAGATAAAGCTATTTTAGGAATTCCAGATTTTTGCACTCTAAAAAGCGCTCCTCCTACAGAAGAAGATCTAATGTCAAA
>JBBUFT010000051.1:0-8467 GCA_038078035.1 Patescibacteria group bacterium | reverse complement strand
GGGACTATTGACCCCGTGCGTTTTACGATTGACTTGAACATGCTTTTGGAAAAATGTTATAATTGATTTGCAATATACTGGTAGTTGCGCTGTTTCGCAACTACCAAACCATTATACACGAGACTAGTCCTCTTGTGTAAAGTGGATAACTAAAATTATTAACATTAAAACATAAAATTTTAAAATATGAATAGCAAAACAATGGAATGGATATTGCGCATAGCGGTAGCTGGAGAATTTGTTGGGCATGGGATGTTTGCTCTGCAAGGAAAGGCGTCTTGGTTTGTATATTTTAAACCGTTTGGTATAACTGACCCCGGGACGATCACTACCCTCTTAATGATTACGGGAACGATAGATTTGTTGCTTGCATTATTAGTACTCATTAAACCCATGAAAATGGCTGTTTTGTGGATGGCTGTCTGGGGACTTTTTACAGCAATGATCCGCTGGCCTATTGGACCTGAGCCTGTGTGGGATTTCGTTGAAAGATGGGCAAACTGGGGCGCGCCACTAGTGCTTTATATGATGATTGGCGGAAGATTCGGATCTAAGGAATAAACTTATTATTCTAAAAATTTCGTTGTCCGTCCTCTTGGATTCGAACCAAGGACCCCAGAGGTATAAGCTCTGTGCTCTAACCAACTGAGCTAAGGACGGGTTATTTTGTTGGTGTTTTAATATTACAAAATTAAACAGGTTTTCTCAAGGAGAGAATCGCTTTTTTGATTGTGTCGTAAACAATCGGAAGCTCTAAATAGTCTATTGATATGGCAATCCATGAAAGCCAGGCGGGTATGGCAACGAGCGCTGTGCCAGTAAATTGCGCGTAGATAACTTCATCGGTAATCCAGAATAAATGCAACCATTGTGAATTTATGAAAAAAAGAAAAAGGATACTTCGCCATTTTAAATTTTTATCTTTTATGTACTGATGAATGTATAAGATGGAACTTGTTATAATGGCGGGTATTTCTGCATAGTCCACAAACGCAATGACAGTATTCCAGAGGGCACTTGGCGCCCAAAAAACATGCCCAAACACTCTTAAGTGAATAATGTGTGTCGTCATCCAGTATAGATGCACGAGTTGTGATAAAAACAATAGAGCTGTAAGCGGAGCAAAGACCTTGTACTTGTCATCGTACCATTTCCAAAATTTATTTAGCATTTGTGTTTGGCATTTTTAAATTTTTGTCTCTTCTTCCTTTTTCTTTAACACTATTCCATGGGCGGTTAGTATTTTTTCATATTCTTCTTGTTCCAGCGTTTCTACCTCTATAAGTTTGCTGGCAATAGCGACAAAAGCCTTTTTGTTCTCTGTTAGAACCTTTTCAGCTGATTTTAATCCATCATTTATAATCCTTGAAACCTCGGTATCAACTTTCGTAGAAACTGCTTCAGAATATTCTTTCTCAATCATTTCACCAAACTGAGCTCTGCCCGGAGCGCCTGCCAAGGCAATAGGACCAATGGTGTCAGACATTCCCCAGCGTGTAACCATGGCTCGAGCCAAATTCGTAGCCACTTGCAGGTCAGAGGAAGGACCTGTGGTGATATCGCCGAAAATCATCTGTTCAGCAACATATCCGCCCAAGGACACGGCAATATCGTCTATGAATTCTCTTTTAGACTGAAGCCGGCGCTCTTCAAGAGGTAATTTCAAAGTGTACCCCCCCGCATTGCCCCTCGCAATGATGGAGACTTTGTGTACAGGATCGGCATAAGGCAAAACTGAAGCCACGAGCGCATGACCCGCTTCATGATATGCGGTGATTTCTTTTTCTTTCTTTGAAAGTAAGTGGCTTTTGCGTTCGGGACCCAACATCACCTTCTCAATCGCGCGAATTAAATCAAATTGGAAAACTTTCTTGCGATTCTCTCGCGCGGCTAGTATCGCGCCTTCGTTCATTAGAGAATACAAATCAGCGCCGGAAAATCCCGGAGTACGTTCTGCGATTAATTTTAAATTAATATCTTCAGCCAGAGGTTTCATATTTGCGTGTATTACAAGTATTGCTTCGCGATCAGCGCGATCCGGCAAGTCAAGGAGTACCTTTCGGTCGAAACGCCCCGGGCGGATAAGCGCCGGGTCAAGCACGTCAGGTCTATTGGTTGCCGCCATTACTATCACCTTGTCATTGGGCTCAAAGCCATCCATCTCCACCAGTATCTGATTAAGCGTCTGTTCCCGCTCATCATTCCCCCCGCCAAACCCGCCCCCGCGAGTGCGTCCTATCGCATCTATCTCATCTACGAAGATGATCGCCGGCGCCGCCTTTTTCGCCATTTTAAAAAGATCCCGTACCCGAGAAGCCCCAACACCCACAAACATTTCCACAAACTCGCTTCCTGATAGATGAAAGAACGGCACGCTTGCTTCCCCCGCCACAGCCCTCGCCAGCAAGGTCTTGCCTGTGCCTGGGGCGCCAGTTAATATCACGCCTTTCGGGATTCTCGCCCCAATATCCAAAAACTTCTTCGGGCTTTTAAGAAAGTCCACAATTTCTTTTAACTCTTCTTTCGCTTCCTTGCATCCAGCCACATCTTTGAAAGTAACTTTATTATTTTTATCATTCGGGTTAGTAATACGCGCCTTGGACTGACCGAAGGTCATTGCTTGGATACCGGCGCCTTTCACTTGCCGAGACAAATACCAGAAGAAAAGCAGAATAAAAACAATCGGCAATAAAAAGGGCAGAAGATTCAAAAGCCAGAAACCAAATCCGCTTTCGTCTTTTATTTCTATTTCTGTTTTAGAAAGCGCTTCGCTCGTTACGCCGTAATTAAAAAGTGTTTGGGAGAGCGATGAACCGACTTCCTTTTTTGACTTTTTAGTTTCATCATTCTGGTAAGTAATCGAGAGCCGATCTCCCGCAACGACTATCTTTTTCACTTCTCCTCCTGACACGCTCTTTGCCAAATCTGAAATAGGAATTTCCGGAATAACTTTCCCCTCTCCAGAAATTGCCAAATAAGCTCCTGTGATGAGCATAAAAATGAGTATCGCTCCAGCAATGTTTCCCAGAAAATTGCCTTTTTCACTTCCTTTCTTGCCGTTACTCTGTTCTTTTTTTTTGTTTAGAAAATTAAAATCCATCCGCTGATGATAGCATAAAAAACATAAAAAGCGAAATATTCTCTATTTATTTTCTTTTCTCAATTATTCTCTTTTTTACCTAGAAGATATCGTGTTACAATATCTTCTAATCTTGGATCTCCGAAGGGTATAAATTCGATTTTGCCACTTTCAATATCAGCCGCTAAACTTGTTCTTTCGTCTCCAAATCGTGTTTTTTGACTCTGACCAAACCAGCCGGTTTTCTCTCCTTCTGCCGGTTCGCGATTGAGAAAAAAACCTTCATATGGTTTTCTATTAAAAGTATCCTTCCGATTCATGGCTGATTCAATTTCAGCTCTTGCTTCTATTCTTGTTCTAAATGATTCCATATTTATAATATTACTTTACCATTTATTTATAAAAAATAAAAATCTTAATACTGTGGAGATGGGGGGAAATGAGCCCCCGTGCAGAAGGTTGCTGTTATGAAGTCTACATACATAGCGCGCTTTTTGTTTTAAATTAAAAAATTAAGAAACGAGCCAAATATTTTTTAATCGATTCTCTTTGTTTTGCTCTGGCGTCGAGAAAATTACCACAGCTATCCCGATAATATTGTGCCTCATCTTATATATCGGAAGTCTATAAGAGAGACATCAGTTAGGCGTAAGCCGAAACTGAAGCGAAAGCAAAGTCCGCCTCACCGAAGTAAGGAGAAATTGAAGCTTTCACTTTGGAAGCTAATTTTGCAATTAACATTTAGACAAATTTTTACGAGATTATGTCCATGCTCGGTATGCATCAATAACAAATGACCAACTGTCTATGCCTTGCATCCCCGTGTTTTTCATATATTTATCTTGTCAACGATCTTTGTATTCCCTCCGAATCTCTCTATCCATATCTCTCTTTTTTATAGTTTCTCGTTTATCAAACTTTTTCTTGCCTTTGACTGTTGCAATTTCTATCTTTATTTTTCTACCCTTATTATACACTGAAATTGGTACGATTGTCAAACTTTTATTTTTCTCACTTCCGGCAAGCTCTGCGATTTCTTTTTTTGTTAACAGGAGTCTTCTATTGCGTAATGGATCGTAATCCTTTTGCGCATTTTTTGGTTGATAGGGTGGAATATTAGCATTAATTAAATATGCTTCACCGCCACGTATAATCACGAAAGCGCCTTCGAGTGACATTTGCCCCTCTCTCACAGATTTAACCTCCGAACCTAAGAGCTCAATACCCGCTTCGTATTTTCCCAAGATTTCATAGTTAAAACGCGCTTTTCTGTTTTCGGCATAGTGAGCCATATTTATATATTACCATAATGTTGACTTCGAGCTTAAAATACGCTATTATCCCGTAATCAAAGCCCGTCCGAACGAGGTTCATCCGGGCTGGACATATTTATATATCAATTGCGTGAAAGAATAAACAATCAAATAAGGGCGAAAGAGCTTCGAGTGCTGGATCAGGAAAACAAAAATCTCGGTATTTTAAGTATAAAAGATGCGCTGGAAATGGCGCAAAATGCTGGTTTAGACTTAATTGAGATAGGTCCCAATGCCAATCCGCCGCTAGCGAAGTTGATGGACTTTGGCAAGTATAAATATGAAGTAAGCAAGAAGCTGAAGAAGCAGAAGGGTGGAGCAAAGCATACAGAAACCAAGTCAATCCAGATAAAAATAGGCACGGGAGACCATGATTTAGAGCTAAAAGCGAAAACTGCTTCCAAGTGGTTGAAGGAAGGACACAGAATAAAAGTTGAACTCTTCCTTGCCGGACGCGCGAAGTATATGGATGAGAAATTTTTGAAAGAACGTCTGGATAGAGTGCTTCATTTGATTACTGAAGATTATAAAATATCTGATGCATATAAAAAGGGTCCGAAAGGTTTAATCACAACAATCGAAAGAAAATAATATGGGAAAAGGAATGAAAACAAATAAATCATATAGCAAAAGACTTAAGCTCACAAAAAACGGCAAGATTTTATCTCGCAAGCCGGGCTTTAACCATTTTAATGCCAAACAATCCCGCACTACACAGCTCGCTGGACGCAAAGGGCAAAATTTTATTATCAAGAATAAACCGAAGTCTCACTTGCTTCCTTTCAGCTAGATTGATTACTTTATAAACTTTGTAACTTTTAACTACTAATATGACCAGAGTAAAGAAGGGAGTACATGCATTAAAAAGAAGAAGAAGTATTCTAAAGCAGACTAAGGGTTTTCGTCATGGACGAAAGAGTAAAGAACGACAAGCAAAGGAAGCGCTTCTACATGCTGGTAATTATTCCTTTGCCCACAGAAAAGACAAAAAGTCACACAACAGAAAACTTTGGAACATCAAGATAAATGCAGGCACGCGAGAGTCGGGCATGTCTTACTCTAGATTTATTGACAGCCTGAAAAAGAACAATATATTGCTGGATCGCAAAATCCTCGCTGACCTAGCGGAGTACAATCCATCAACTTTTGCTAAGGTTCTGGAAAGTGTCCGAGTAAAAGCCTAAATTTTATATTCGCCTATCTTGCTTTTCCCTATAAGGGTAATGATGTCTGCTACGAGCTTCTTGGGGTCTTCGCCTTTTGCAACTCTCGGAAAGGGACGATGACTTTTCTTTATTATATCTTTTAATTCGTCGTCCATTTCCCACGGTCCTTCGAAAATACCAATGGGTTTATTGTCCTCAAAGGCGACGGTAAACTCGTGAATGGTGCCCACACGGCCACAACCACAAATGACCGCATCGACAGAGCGAGTTAGCAGTAAGTCTCTGCCTGGATAACCAAAGCCTGTATAGATAATTAAATCCAGGTAATCCACTGGAAGTTTATAAACCTCCACGTGTTCCTGCTCGGAAGCTGCTGGAGAAAAGCCAATTGATGTCCCTCCCATCTCTTTTGCTCCCATTGCAACCCAAAGCGGAAATCCGGTTGTTGCTCCTGTCACCAGAATGGCCCCCTGGCGCACAATTTCACGCCCCAATTCTTTCGCCTTTTCTAGAGCATCCACTCCGCAATGACCCGTTTCAGCCGCGCCAGAAACGCAAATTTTAATCTGACTATGTCCATGTTTTTTAGAAAAGATTAAGGAAGAATTCATATTTTCATTATACCTAAATAAAAAATTCTTTACAACATAATCTTTGTAGAGATAAAGAATTTTTTAACACTCGAGTTTGGCGCTGTCGCCTATCTCTGGCGCATACACATCAATACCCAAGTTGTCTCGGAGTTTTTGCACTAGAAACATCGCGGATTTTGGTTCTCCCATGACCACAAAAACTTTTTTGACTGAATCTTGCATGTCTCCGACGAAATCAAGCAATCCATCGGAATCTTTATGCCCGGAATACCCTGAAATTGTTACAATATGCGATCGCACTACCACATCTTCTCCTGTGATACGCACAGTCTTCACTCCTTCTTGGATTAAACGTCCCGGGGTACCTACCGATTGATATCCAATTAAGAGCAGAGTATTGTTTGGATCTGGCAGATAATGCCTTTCGTGATGCACCACTCGTCCGCCGGCAGACATGCCACTACCCGCAATAACTATTTTTGGATTGGGCACGTTCCCAATCATTTTTGACTCTTCCGACTTTAACGTATTGTGAAGCCCAGGAAAATCGAACAGATATTTGTCGCTTTTCATTGCTTTTTGCGCATCTTCGTTCAAATAATTTTTATATCGTTTGAAAACTTCGGTCAGACGGATAGCAAGCGGAGAATCAAGGAAAATAGGCATTATTGGTATGCGATTATTCTCCACTAGAGAATTAAGCTCGAAGAGAAGTTCCTGCGAGCGCTCCAACGAGAAGGTCGGTATGATAAGCGTACCACCTCTTTTATGATTGTCTTCAATCGTCTTTTCCAGAAATCTTCTGCGATCATCTTTAGATTCATGATTTCTGTCGCCATACACAGATTCCATTATTAAATAATCTATGTCGGTAACCTTTTCGGTATCAGGAAGTATGGGCGAGGGGCTATTACCTAAATCCCCGGTAAAAAGAATTTTTTTGCCATTAAAAACAAACAAAATCATCGCCGAACCTAAGATATGTCCAGCATTTAAAAAGGAGACTTCCAGACTAGGAGTTACTTTTATTTTCTCGTGATATTCAAATCCTTCCCAGAGAGAAAGCGCTTTATCTATATTCTCGGGCGTATAAATTTTATGGAGAGAAAGCTCTGTGTTTTTGGACAAGATGCCCATTGTATCTTCAAGCATAAGAGAGGCAAGCGACTTGGTGGGTTTTGTAGAATAAATTTTCCCATGAAATCCTTCATAAATCAATTTTGGAATGCGACCTATATGATCGACGTGCGCGTGAGTGATGAAAAGAATATCGATATCTTTCCCATCATAAGGAAAAGGATCCCAGTTCACATCGTCCGCCAATTTCATTCCTTGAATGAGACCGCAGTCAATCAAGATTCTCTTGCCGTCAGCTTCCAGAAGAAAATTGGCTCCTGTCACCGAGCCTGCTCCTCCACAGAATGTTATTTTGGCAGTGTGTTGCATTATGTTAGTGATTATAGCAGATCTTCTTGAATTGATTTAAAATTTTTCAGAGGATAAAATAAAAAATAAAAAACCCCCAAAAGTCCGCCAGCCAAATCAAGAAAGATATCTGAAAGGGTATCCAGGACATTAAAAGGATTTTGAACATTAATTTTATTAACAAAGAATTCAAATATCTCCCAAGAGACACCTATGAGCAACACAAAGAGCAGGATCTTAAAAATTAGCCTAAAAGAAATGGTGTCGAGCGCAAAAAAATAAATACAGGCAAGCCCAACCCAGACTCCCCCTAGAAAATGCATAACTATATCAAAATACCAAATAGAATAATACCAATAGAATTTGTTTGCAGAAAAATTAACCAAAAAAATAAAAAAGATAAGGTACGCCAGATGCTTGAAAAGCTTTTTTCTATCCATCGTAATAGTATATAGCAAAATAATCTTCTGCCAAGAAAAATCTCCACCTCAGGCGGAGAGTTCTTCTTAGGACTATTTCTGATGTATTACCATAGCTTAATAGCTAAGTGGGTATCAGACGAGGATAACCAAGGTTAAACTCGATCGAGATTCCCGAAAGATAGTGTTCTAGGTAATAATCGGAAATAACCCTATCTAGAGTATAGCAAAATTAAGAACATCGGCAACTGGACAAAAATACTTTTTTGTTTCTCAATTGTTTCGCACTAAAAATGCATATTAAACAATATATTTTTTCATTTTTTCTTTAAAATCTTCATTTGAGGTAAAAATTTCAGCATGGATACCAAAATCTTGTGCTCCTTTTACATTTTCGGTTTTATCATCCCAAAATAATATTTCGTCTTTTTTTATATTTCCCAAATCCTCGAATATTTTTTGAAAAAATTCT
>JBBUFT010000050.1:0-5651 GCA_038078035.1 Patescibacteria group bacterium | reverse complement strand
GCGCGGAAGCGGTAAGCCCCATTTCATGCATAGCGAATAAGATTCTCCTGTGCACTGGCTTCAGTCCATCCCTGACATCCGGCAAGGCGCGCGAAGTAATAACTGACATAGAGTATGCCAAATAAGATGATTTCATTTCGGTCACGACATCAACCGGCAAGATAGTATCTCTCCCCTCTTCCTTATTTGGTTCTGTAGATTTCTTCACCATAGAAAATCCTATTCAGGCAACATTAAGTCCGGATCATTTATGCTTTGATATCCATCAATGATGTTACCTTTTAATACAGATAATGGATTTAGCTCATCATTTTTTTTCACTTCTGCGCTCATTTCAGAAAAATTTACTCCCAGAGAATAAACCCAAAGTGAAAACAAAATTATACCGAAAACGATGGTAACAATATGTAAAATATGTCTCTTGACTTCCTCGGGCTGACGTCTTAATGAATGAATAATTTTTCTCATAAAATTTATAAATTAAGATGCTTTTAATACGACCACCTCCCCTTCTTTATTCTCTAAATCTTTTAATTTTAATGTTAATTTTTCTACAACTTCCGCTTTTTCTTCTCCGCTTTCTTTCAAAAACGACTTCAAAGACACATTGTCATAATCCATCGGGATTATAAGCTTGGGCTCAAGCGAAGCCGCCATCTTTGCAGCCGCTTTGGCATCAAGTAACCCCTCGCCCCCAACAGGAATGAAAAGAATGTCTGGAGAATTTATCGCTTCGCGAGATTCCTTGGAAATCTGACTGTCTGACAATGCGCCCAAAAACGCGATATTGATATTATCTATCGAGAATAAATAAATAGTATTAATATATTTTTTGCCTGCGATATTCGCATCGGACATCACTCCTTTGATGAAAATTTCCTTAATTTCATAATCCCCCGGACCACTAATGATAAAAGGGATTCGCTCCCCATGAGAGAGTTGTTCTACCCCGTTATAGTCGGGATGATTAGTAGAGATAAGCGCAATATCCGCGCCAAAGTGTGCATTTAAGCCCGTTTTTGAGCTTTTGCTGACAGGGTTGAAGGCGAGAACCATATCTCCTTGCTGGATTTTGAAAAATTGTTTTCCGAAATATGTGATTATCATTACGTTAATTATAGCAGAAAATTTGGTAAAAAGATAGAGAAAAAATGTGAAACCGGCAGTGCTCCTCGAGGGTGCACTACCGGTCTGAGATGCCATCGGCACCTCCTTTCTGCTCGGGTTCCGCCGAGCGCGGGCTACCACCATGCTAATGGCACGGTGGCGGACAAACCAACCACAGCGCGAGACCAAGCATGGCTCCCATTACGGCCATTGCAAGTAGCCCGACCTTCCACAGAGGCCACTTCAATGGCCTCGGGTTAAACCCATGGCGACCCGGCATGCGCACCTCCACAAAAACATTACACCCGCAAAAATTTTTGTCAATCATAAAGTGCTTGCATTTTTGGGGGGTTGTAGTAGTATGGCAATACAATTGAATTTTTATTAAAAGCATGGATTTAGGGTAACCTCACTGATATCGCTTCAAGCGAAGAATGTGAAACCTAGACCTTATATCCGCTTAGTGCGGATTTTTTTGTGAAAATAATTTTATGATTAAAGATGAAATAGTAGAAGAAAATCCAGTATTGAAATCATTAGTTGATCGCAGCGCAAGCAAACCAGAAATTGATTCTCTAGTGGAAGGTCCAGTGATTTTAGTAGAAAAATCGTCTGTCTTTGTCGATCTGTCGCCACATGGCACCGGCATTATTTACGGCCGAGAATTTATTAATGCGAAAGATATCATCAAGAAAATAGCGCTAGGTGACATTATTAAAGCCAAAGTTGTTGAAGTAGAGAATGAAGACGGATACACCGAGCTTTCTCTTAAGGAAGCAAAGCAAGCACTCACCTGGAGCGAAGCTGAAAAAGCCATCAAGGCAAAAACAGTAATGAATCTGGAAATAAAAGATGCCAATAAGGGCGGGCTCATTTTGGAATGGCAGGGCATACAGGGATTCTTGCCTGCTTCTCAACTCAAGGCAGAACACTACCCCCGAGTACTTGATTCAGATAAGGATAAAATATTAAAAGAATTAAAAAAGCTGGTTGGAGAAAATATTTCTGTAATGATTATTTCAACTCTGCCCAAAGAAGGCAAATTAATTTTCTCGGAAAAAGACAACAACCCAGAAGAAAAGAAGGAAATTTTGAGCAAATATGCTGTCGGCGACAATCTAGACTGCACTGTCGCGGGACTGGTTGATTTCGGGGTATTTCTAAGGCTCGAAGACGGACTAGAAGGACTTGTGCATATTTCTGAATTAGACTGGGGCTTGGTAGAGGATCCTCGAAGTATGTTTAAGATAGGGGATAAAATAAAAGCTAAAGTAATAGAAATAAAAGACGGCAAAGTATCGCTTTCTATTAAAGCTCTCAAGGAAAATCCTTGGAAAGAATTTGAAGGAAAACTAAAGAAGGGAGACATCATTAAGGGGGTCGTTATTAAATACAACAAGCACGGCGCCCTTGTCTCTATCAAAGAAGGTGTGGCTGGACTTGTGCACAACTCAACTTTCGACGGAGAATTAAAATTGAGAGAAAAGTTGCAACTTGGTAAAACTTACAATTTCCAAATCACTCTCTTTGAACCGAAGGAGCAAAAAATGACGTTAGTGTATCTAGAGTAGTTTATAAACAAAAATCCTCTGACTAGAGGATTTTTGTTTATGTACTTACGCTTGGGATTTCTATCATATCCTCCTCTCCTATATCATCCATTATGGACATAACTTGCTCAGCATAATGCTTCACAATAGAGGGAGGGTTATACTTTTGAAGTATTTCCTTCGTGGTCTTCCCAGCATAATGATGGTCTGTGTTCGGATTATTCCCGCCTAAGTTGCGAGCTACCGTCTCTATAGCGTTTTCATTGGATTTAAAATTAATCTTACAGGAACCCCAGCCGAAAGAGTTATAGGTAGCTCCTTTGCAGGCACGCTTTCCGCCAGTTGATTCTCGGACGGCGATAGCTGGAAGTAAACGCCAGTCAATACCGTTCTTCTCTGCTTCGATGACCATCTTCATCCCCATGCCGGCAAGAGGCATATCGCGATCCTCGAAATAAGTATCAATAGCCAGAGCCTTGAATTCTTGTATTTCCTTTAGAATATCTATATCTTCTGGCTGGTTAGCTGCCAAAAAGACTAGAGCTTCAGTATTTTGTTTTTGGACCAATATATTTTGTAGAATCCCATCGTCATGAATGCTTCCAAAGGAAATGGGCATAGTCATAACAGGTAAAAAGATGAGGGACTGAACAAAACGTATTAGATTGTTTTTTTTCATATTAGAGCGGTTGTGCTCCCTGCCCGCAATGCTACGCATAAGCGTTGCAGGCGGGCGCCAATTCATAACTGTACCCTTTTTTAGTCTAAAACCGCCAATAAACTAAAAAACCCTTACTTAATAGGCTTGCGCCTATACTATAAGGATATAACCAAATGATAGCATATTTAGATTTAAAAGTCAATAGTTAGACAACAACTTTTATTTATGTCAAGCAAAAATAAGCTTGTAAAATAAGAGGTTTTTAGGATAACTTGAACACCTTGTCAGCCACTTTATAAGCTTCTCCTGCCCCCATAGTCACAAATACATCGCTTGGACCAAGTTTTAGGTCTGAAACAGCCCTTTCGGTAGACTCAAAGTCGGGAAAAGCCTCGGCATTCTGCCCATTTTGTCGTATTGCCTCCGCTAATTTATCGCTGGAAATACTTTCATCCTTGGCTTCTCGAGCAAAGTAGATAGGTAAAAGGAATATCCTGTCCACCCCCTTGAAACTTTTGGAAAAATCCTCAAAAAGAGCTTTAGTCCGGCTATAAAGATGGGGCTGGAAAACTATTGTGATCTTTTTCTTACTGACGGGGTAAATTTCACGTAATGCCTGTATACCAGCTCTAATCTCTGTTGGATGGTGAGCATAGTCATCGTATATAATCGTGCCGTTACTTGTTTCACCTTTTTTCTCAAGGCGTCTCCACGTTCCAGAAAATTCCGCGAGAGATTTTTCTGCAATGTTTTGATTGATACTTAAAATATCCGCCACAGCCAGAGCCATCGCCGCATTCATGCGGTTGTGTCCTCCCGGCACGGCAAGCTTTGGAACTTTGTTCAAATATTTAGAATGGTCTTCAATTTTATTCTCGCTTTGTGCAAGAAATTTATCAAACGCATCTTTTATTTCAGCCAAATCTTTATAACAATCGAGGTGATCCGCTTCAATATTGGTAACCACTCCAATGAAAGGGTAAAAGTTTAAAAAGTGTCGGTTGTATTCATCAGCTTCTACAACTAAGTATTCACTAGCCCCCCTTCGAAAATTGCTACCGAACCTTTTTACAAATGAACCAACTATGACAGTGGGATCAAAACCTGCATCAACTAATATTTCGGCAACCATCGCAGTGGTAGTGGTTTTTCCGTGAGTACCAGAAATAGCTATGACTTTATATTCTTTTGCAAACTCTCCAAGCGCTTCAAAATAAGATAAAACCTGTTTGCCGGTCGCCCGTGCCATCTTTAAAATCTCCGGCCCACGATAAAGCCAAGCATCGCTATAAACATATAAATCCGCGGCCGGCAGTTCTTTAAACTCCTTTTGAAAAAATATTTTCACTCCGGCCTCTTGAAGCGGTTCAAGTGTCTTTGGACTTTCCTCATCATTTACTCCAGAAATTTCCATACCTCTCGAGAGAGCCATTTTTGCAAGTGCCGAAATCCCGATCCCGCCAATTCCGATAAAGAATACTTTCTTAATTTTTGATAAATCTGTGTCCATTTTATTTAAAACCAATCACCGTTGCCAGTCGTTCTCTGGTTTTGTCTCTGCGGAAACTAGGCAATGATAAATCCGAGAATGTATTTCGCTCATCAAACTTTGTATCTGGCGGCAACAAGGACATAATAGCATCCTTGAATAAAAAAGTTATCTTCTCCCCGTTTTCAATAAAATATTTATTCCCGAATTTCTCTTGTATCTGATCAAAACAAAAATCTTTTTTAATTTCAAAAGAATGCATAAATGGACCCACAAAAACTTTTAGATTTTCTCGCTTGAATTCCTTCAATATTTTCTCAATCAATGATAAGCAAAGCCCCCGCCAGCCCACGTGAGCAATCCCGATCTTTTCACCATCAGTCAAGCAAATAATCGCGCAATCCGCTGTTTTTATTCCAAGTGACAAGGCTTTGTTTTTTGTTATCAGCGCATCGCAATCTTCCAGCTCTTCATTGCCTGCAATAACTTCGATAATATTATCACGTCTAGTTTGTTCTGGGAAAATTACCGTACTGGGGGCGTCTTGCCATTTAATATATGTGGTAACGAAACAATAGTCTGTGAGATTAAAAGTTGTTTTATTTTCCATACTATCTTAAACTCTTTACAATTTTTACAAATTGATCCCCACGGTCGTATTCGTTTTTAAAATACTTGCCGAAAGAAAAAAACGCTGGGCTGTAGAGAATAGTCTCCCCTGCCCTAGCCACAGAAAATGCTCGATGCACAGTGTTTCGGAGCCCTTCTTCTTCGTAAACTTTAATTCCCTTCTCTTTAAATTTTAATACTTTGTCACGAATAGTATCGGTGCCTCTCTCTTTAA
>JBBUFT010000049.1:0-1387 GCA_038078035.1 Patescibacteria group bacterium | reverse complement strand
CTGGCGAGCCGAGAACTTCAGGATTTTTTAAGCTTCAAAAAATCCGTACCGGTAAAATATTATTCTTTCTTTTGAATATGTTATAATAATGTTATGAAACACACGAGATTAGACCAACTTTCTGATGGAATCTTCGCTATCGTCATGACGATTATTGTTTTTGAGATTAAAGTACCAATCATCTGGGGATCGATCGGCAATATGGAACTTTGGTTTGAAATTAAAAAATTGCTTCCGCTGTTTTTGAGTTATATTTTATCTTTTGCCTTACTCTTTACTTATTGGCGAGCGCATCATTTCTTCGTTTCTATTTATGCCAAGAATATAGACCCGATGCTTACGAACATCAATGCGTTGTTCTTTATGCTTATCAGCTTAGTCCCCTTTTCGGCGGGCATACTCGGCGAATTCAGCAGAAATGAATTATCTATCGTGATATTCGGTATACATATAATCCTGATTGGTCTCACTTTATATTGGATGCGGAGATATGTATTGTATTCCCCCCACATTCAAAATCCGGAAATCAGTCGAAGGGAAATTCGGGGCAGTACTGTCCGCACCCTTGTTCCAGTTTTCTTTGCGCTCGTTGCGATACCTATTGCTTTTTTTAGCATAGAACTTTCACTGATTTTATTTACTCTAATCGTAATTTTCAATCTTTCTTCTTATGGCACTCGTCTTTTTGAAAATATTCTAAAAACGTCTCATCGCATCCTATTTGGCGCAGATATAAAAGGACATTTTGCTGATTAAAATAATTTGTCTGTGAATTTTGGTTTCATCTATGCAAAAAGATTGTAAAAATTGCGAAATAAATTTTGAGATAAGGGACGAGGATCTGATATTTTATGAGCAGATAAAAGTTTCTCCGCCGTTATGTTGCCCGGACTGTCGAACACAGAGGAGACTGGTTTTCAGAAATGAAAGAACGCTGTATAAAAGAGCTTGTGATCTATGTAAAAAAGATGGAGTTTCAATATATCCAAACGGCACTCCCTTTCCTGTTTATTGTCACCAATGTTGGTGGGGTGATGGCTGGGATGCAACTAGCTTTGGGGTAGGATATGATAAATCTAGACCATTCTTGGAGCAATTCGGAGAATTGAAGAATAAAATTCCTCGTGTAGCATTACTTGTCATAAACAGTGTGAACTGCGACTACACAAACAATGCTGGAGAGAATAAAAATTGTTACTTAATTTTCGCGGCAGAAAATAACGAGGATTGCATGTACAGCAGACTCATTCAGAATTGTAAAACATCCATCGATTGCGCTTTTTTGTACGAGTCAGAACTTTGTTATGAATGTACTGATTGCAAAAAGTGTTTTAAGTGTTTGTTTTCTGAAAGATTACAAGATTGCATAGAGGTGCTTTTTTCTTTT